>NZ_PDYW01000040.1:0-12945 GCF_002743245.1 Sporosarcina sp. P26b | reverse complement strand
ACTCCTTTCAAAAAAGATGGTATGTATCTTTACCATCTTTTTAAGAAAAGTACACCTATTTCTTAAGTTGACAGCTATGGTGGCTTGAGCCTCCTCGTACGCTACGCTTCCTGCGGGGTCTCAAGGCGCACGCTTATCCACCCGGAGTCGCCCCAGCTTCCGCTTAAATCCTACATAGTTATTGGTGCTACTTAGAACTCTCATTATCCATAGCAAGTGAATTATTGTTAACTTTCAACATAGTTAGGTTCTACATACAACTAAAATTCACAACTTGCACAGGGTCTTGAACTTCACTTTCTAACTCAAGAACAAGCCACCAGTGAAGCGAAGTGTAAGGCGGCGACTCGGGGAGGATTAGTGGGACAGGTGAAACACCCTGCGAGCGAAGCGAAGGGGTGTGGTTCACCGCCCACCCTCCCGAACGCGTCCGCCTGAAACGCAGCGAAACGTTGCTATCACTTTCACACATACAACGCACATCACATTGCAAGCTCTTGAACTCCACATTCCAAATCTCCATTCATACCTCCCCCTCCTCCAACATAAGATACCAACAAGGAGGTTTTGTTCCACTCTCATCACGATAAACTTCGAAGGAAACGACGTGTATCCCTATAAACGTTCTTCCTTCAAGACCGCCCGCAAGAAATACTACCTTATCTGGAAAGGATGTTAAAATGGTTAATTATTATTGGAATCCCGGCTATGGCCAGCAACAAATGGTACCGCCACAAACTAACCCACAAGGGGGCGGGCCCACTATACCCTTCAGAGAACAATCGTATATCGAGAATATCCTCAGGCTCAACAGAGGAAAACCGGGCGTCTTTCACTTTTCATTCGAACATGCGGTAGAAGCAGGCAAGAACACGAAGGCTGTTACAGGCATGGTAGAAGCTGCCGGACGTGACCACGTAATCCTCAGTGAAGCCGGAACGGGTAGACGCTACTTATTCCCGATGATCTACTTCGATTATGCCGAGTTCCCTGAGGAATTAAATTACTTCGACCAAACGCCATAAGAAAAAAACCGCTCATCCTGTGTGAGCGGTTTTCCTTTATTATCTACCGAATTTCACTGCGGCAATAATCAACATGATCCAGCCAGCAATGAACGCGACGCCGCCTATAGGCGTGATGGCGCCGAGTATTCCGATTCCAGATAAACTAAGTACATACAGACTTCCCGAGAAAATAATGATACCAGCCAAGATCAAATAGCCGGCCCACGATAGTTGTGTCGATGGTCCAAGCAATGCACTGCTCATCAAAATACCAATGGCAAGTAAGGCAATCGCATGAAACATCTGATATTGTACCGCGGTTTCCCAGACGGCTAAATAGTGTTCGGACAAGCGATCCTTTAATGCGTGTGCACCAAACGCCCCAAATCCAACTGCAATAGCCGCGTTAATAGCTCCAGCAATTATAAAAAACGGCATGAATATTCCTTCTTTCTAACAAATCATATATATCCTGATTCTAGTCTATCATATCGTCAGGGCTAGAATTAACAGGTTTTTGAACGGTTTGTGGCGCTATTAGAAATCAAACAATGACTCCCCATTAGCATCCGGTTCATGCAATGGTTGTTCGCTCAACGAAGTGACTGGCGCTGCATGAACAGAACTCAGTTGCACAGATTGCGGAATGGACGGTTCGGACGGCCGTTCTTCATTCAGCATTAAATTACATAAGGTTCGCACAGCATAAATCGCTTCCCGCTGCGTCGCTTCGTCTTGTGCTTGTTTTGCCAAGCGCACTTGTTGTTCCATTTCTCCAAGCAATTTTGAAGCAGTAATCATCGCATTTTCATCCCCTTTTTCGGTTCGAACTTCATGCACTCCATACCAGAGGAGCGCTTCACTACAATAGAAGGTAACATTTTCGTCTTAAATCCATATGCCTTGCAGCCCCGCGGATTTGCAGGGTCCCATGTTGTATAAAAGAAGATACAGTCGAAACAATTGACTGCCATAGTCACACTTCCTTTCTAGTTGTTCACTTCGTAGTTTTTGACCAATCAATCGGCTCTTTATTCCACTTAGTCAAGTACTCATTTGTTTTGGAAAATGGTCGGCTCCCAAAAAATCCGCGCGATGCACTAAACGGACTTGGATGTGGTGATTCGATGATTGCATGACGTCTACGGTTAATCAAAGCGGTTTTTTCCTGGGCATGCTTCCCCCATAGAATGAAGACAATAGGGTCGTTGCGCATGGATAGTTTGCGAATGACTTCATCCGTAAACAGTTCCCAGCCTTTGCCGCGATGTGAAGCCGCTTCCCCTTCACGCACAGTCAGTACCGTATTCAATAATAATACACCTTGTTCAGCCCATCCTGTCAACATTCCTTCTGCTGGAATATCCATACCAATATCCGAAGACAGCTCCTTAAAGATATTGCGCAAACTTGGAGGCAACTTAATGCCAGGTTGTACGGAAAAACTCATGCCATGCGCTTGATTAGGTCCGTGATATGGATCTTGACCCAATATTACCACTTTGACGTCCTGAAAAGCTGTTAGTTTAAAAGCTGTCCACATGTCGGTCATTTGCGGATAAATGACGTGATGTGCATATTCTTTGTGTAAAAATGTACGCAATTCCTGATAGTACGGTTTGTTGAATTCATCTTTTAGTATGCGATCCCAATCATTACGAAATTCTGCTACCATATGCATCACTCCTTAAATTCAATATCCAATCGATAGCCAGCGAATGAAAACATATCCTTTAGCGATTTGACTGCATTCTGTTCAGCAGAATCCAGCACACCCTGCTCGGATGCTTCTTCCATCAGTACTGTTTTGGCTTCATTCGCTAGTTCATAACCTTCTTTAATATCCGCTTTACCGCGGAAGAGTCCCTCTACCGAATACACTTCCACTTTATCGAAATATAGTTCGGCACCACCTAGGAATTCAGCTTTCGGTATCGTTAACTGAATGCGTTTTTCTTCTTCATCCACTTGCATATCGTGCTCAGTGACTTTACTGAGGTCGATTCCAGCCTTAACAGAGCCGGGAATAACCACTAATAAATTCCGTTTCGTTCCAGGAAAATTAACGCCTATGCTTCGGCCGAATAATTCGTTGTCCGTGCGTTCGATGAGAACTTTCGTATAGGCTTCGGCGGTCGCCAACTCCTGCAATTCTCGTACGCGCTCGACGAAGGCTGTTTTTTGTTCAGAAAATGTAGAACCTAGTTGCATTAAATAAAATCCTGCGATTGGCAGGGTAATAAGTGCGACGATCAATAATAAAATAAGCAAAGTATGTGTTTTTCTCCACGAGGACCATAAACTAAAGGCAAGTTCCAAAATTCCGCCCCTGCGTTTGCGTTTCGTTTTTTTTCGTCCAGCAAACGGTATGACGGGTTGCGCATCTGCCCCTTGTCTTTCCTTTTTCCCTCTTTTGGATGAATCATGCTTACTCATGGCTCACATCCTATCTTATGATCAGACACTTTGTCTCTATCTGTACGTTCTGTCGACTAATAGGTTTCATTAGCAGAACGTATACGTATAACGTGACTTCTAGGTTTGCTAAACATCCAAATTGATTGTATTCCGACAATTAGTTGTATACTATAAATAGCAAGAAAAAGTAGTAAGCGAAGGAGATGTTTTATTATGCCATTGAAGAAAACTTTAACGATTGCAGGCTCGGATACATCAGGCGGCGCAGGTATTCAAGCGGATCTGAAGACTTTTCAAGAACACGGTACATACGGCATGACGGCAGTAACAGTAATTGTAACGATGGATCCCGATCAAAACTGGTCACATGATGTCTATTCATTACCGATTGATGTCGTAAAAGCGCAATTGAAGACGGCGTTGTCGACTGGGATCGATGCAATTAAAACAGGCATGCTTAGCACGGAGGAAATTATCAAAACTGCAGGCCAGGCAATTGATGAGTCCGGTTTAGATCATGTAGTTATCGACCCTGTCATGGTGTGTAAAGGTGAAGATGAAGTACTGAATCCAGGCAATACAGACGCGATGATCAAATATCTTGTGCCCAAAGCAGAAATTGTCACACCGAATTTATTCGAAGCAGGACAATTAGCTTCTATGAAAACACCGAAGACTATTGACGACATGAAAGTAGCGGCGCAGAAAATCCATGAACTGGGTGCACGCAATGTTGTGATCAAAGGCGGTAAACAACTTGATCACGAAGCAGCCGTAGATTTATTCTACGATGGCACGACATTTACGGTATTGAAATCAGAAAAAGCGGATACACAGTATAATCACGGTGCAGGTTGTACATTTGCTGCAGCCATTACAGCGAATCTAGCGAATGGTATGACGATTAAAGACGCGGTCATTGAAGCAAAACAGTTCGTCACAGCGGCAATTACGCACGGCTGGAAGCTCAATGAGTATGTAGGACCTGTCATGCACGGTGCAAAAAACCAGTTTGACGCACCACAGGTAAAGCTGCAGGAAGTATAAGCGCAAAAGTCAGGTCTAGGCCTGACTTTTTTTATGAGCCGTCTAATCGCAATTAAACCGTACAATCTATATACTAATAAATAGATGAATTGCAGTAAAATGACTGCAGTATTTAGGAGGTTGAGCATGGAAACTGTTGACGCGAAACACTTACAGGAGTTACTGGACTCCTTTGCTAATAAAGATGTTTACATACATTTGGAAACCACAAACGGTTCGTATGCTTCTCATTTCCAAGAAGGTTTTTTCAATGCGGGGGCATTCATTCGTAATGTCGTCATTCGCTATGAACTTGGAAAAGTAGCAGGCGAATCCCCTCACCGAATTGGCTTGAAGTTACCGAGCGGTTGGATTTACGCACAAGGGATTACACATTACACACTGGATGAGCATAATCGTTTACTGATGGCAGGACTTGGACCTGACGGAAAACTTGCGGTTGCGTTCGAAATCAGTGAAACACCATTTGCTTATTAAGAAGGGAGATTTTTTGATGTTGCAAAAAGAACGACACGTACTCGTTGTATTCCCTCACCCTGACGATGAATCATTCGGAATCGCCGGAACCATTGCAGAATACATTGAAATGGGCGTACCCGTTACGTATGCTTGCCTGACACTTGGCGAAATGGGGCGAAACCTAGGAAATCCACCATTCGCGAACCGTGAAACACTGCCGCAGATCCGTAAGCAAGAGTTGCTGGATGCATGTGACGCAATGGGTTTGACAGATTTACGAATGATGGGACTTCGGGACAAAACAATAGAATTCGAAGATCCAGAGAAACTCATTACGATGATGACCGATCTGATAGATGAATTAAACCCTTCATTAGTCATTTCATTCCATCCGACGCTTGCTGTGCACCCCGACCACAATGCGACAGGCGTAGCCGTGATCGAAGCGATGAGTCGCATGCCTGAAGCGACCCGTCCTGTGCTATACATGAAAGCTTTCGACAATGATACGTTGAAGCAACTTGGTGAACCGCATATCGTACACCATACGCCAGACGTGGCGGATAAAAAGATTGCGGCTTTGCGCGCACATGCATCACAAACGATCTGGATGCTACCTGATATGGAAAAACGATGGGCAGCGAACGATACAGAGGCACTCGATTGGTTGCATAATGAAGCTTTTTATATTCATACATTCAAGTAAAAACCGCAGAGCCTCTGCGGTTTTTTTGTGTTTTATACTAAGTTACTTGTCTTCATACTCTTTAATAAAGGCATAAAGACTTTGCAATTTCTTCTCAAATACTTCCACATTCAATGCTCGGTCCATTTGGATTCTTACGCTGTTTTGTGCTTGCACAGCGACTTGCATCTGTTTGCCCGCTTCTCCAATGGTCGTTTGATAACGCTGTCGAATATCTTCAATCTGCTTTTCTGCTTCCTCGTCCTTCGCACATAGCGGAACAATATCTACTAATTCATCACGCGGACTATCTGCATCATAGGCATGAGGTTTCGTTGCGTCAAACAAGCAAATCGATAACTCTGGAAACAGCACTAAGTCAATACTTGCCGGATCCAGACCACACCAGCCATATAACACATTTATCCCTCGACGCTGCGCTTCATCTCCTAGCGCACGCATCATAGTAGATTTCCCTGTACCCGGCAACCCTTTAATTAAAAAGCGTCGTTTCATATGTCTTGTAATAGACGGGATGAAATCATGTGCACTGCCAGCGGACAACGAACCGATAATTCGATGCGAGACGTGGGCAGTTTTCGTCAGCTCCATAGTGCCGAATATCTCTCTCTTTAATTCTTCCGTAATCTCTTCGTGGCGCGGCCAATCCATGCGCGCGATATTGACCAGTTCCCACTCATCATGGATCGCTTTTGCCTTTTTCAATGCCTTCAACGACTGTTCGAAGTGACTTCTTTCTTCCCTCAGCAACGTACTTACTTCATCATGCCGAACGAGCAGCTGATCTTGATGATAGACATCATAGAAGCAAAATACTTTATGGCGTCTGCCCAGTTCTGTCGGCTCAAATGAAATCGGATGCGAAGCCTGTAAGATGAACAGTTCCAGTCCTTTTACGAACAGCGCATCGGTTTTATCTACATGGCCAGGATTCATGAATCTATCTACATGATAACCCCTGTTGACAAAGTAGACCGCCAAGTCATTAAGTACTTGCGATAAGGAATGCGTAGGCAGACACTTCAAAAATATCGTTTTCTTAGATTCTGCAAGCAACTCCTCGTATTTGTGCTGCACGCCTTGTCCTGTATAGGCTGTTCCCATGTATTCTGTAATATAACCGTGTATGTTGACCACCCTTTCTTTCTTCCTTTCATCATATGTATAGGCAAATAAAAAAAGCACAGCCTTGATGGCTTATGCTTCTTTATAGTTCAATAACACTTTCTCATCCGTTTGTTGAGTAATCTTCAGCAATATTTTCTTGCATTGCGGCAAGGCAATCTGAATGATTTGTCCAGAGAATATGACAACAACGAGTGTACCAATCCCGACAGGTCCGCCGAGGATGAAACCAAATAACGTGGCGATTGCTTCTATCGTAGTACGCACCAATCGAAGGCTCCAGCCAAATTTTTCGACGAACAGTATCATCAAGCTATCACGTGGACCCGCACCAAGATTTGGTGAAACGTAGATTCCTACACCATAGGATAAAACGAATACACCGATGATGAATAAAATGATTTGTGCAGTCAATGATGTGACATCCGGCAAAAGCCAGTTGAAAAAGTCAATAAATACACCGATCACCAACATATTTAACCATGTACCTAGTCTCGGCCACTCTCTTAAAATCACCGACGTCACCGCAATGATAACAAAACCTGATATTATACTCCATGAACCTATCGTTAACCCGAAGTTTTGATACAAACCGATATGGAATACGTCCCACGGTGCAATTCCAAGACGTTGACCTTTAATCATCAACGAGATCCCGAGTGACATTATCATCATGCCACCGATGAAAAATATCCACCGCCAAGCTAGTAAATTACGCATATACATTCTTCTTTCTTTTAGTTGTCAATGTCTTCATTGATTCATTGTAACAGAAATCGACAAGGTTGCTAGGTTCTTACTTTATGAGATCACTGAATTGTGCTTTTGCGACAAGCGCCAAGTCGTGAGGGGCCAATTTCATTTGTAAACCGACTTTACCTGCGCTGACATAAAAATAGTCGAGCGCTTCCGCTTGTTTGTCAATGAACGTCGGTAACTCTCGTTTCATGCCGATTGGCGAACATCCGCCACGGACATAACCCGTTTCTTTCGTCAGTTCTTTCATTGGTAGCATTTCCACTTTTTTAAATCCTGCCGCTTTTGCAGCCTTTTTTAAATCCAACTCATCTGATACGGGAATGATAAAAACGAGCAAATCCGTTTTACTAGCCATTGCTACGAGCGTTTTATAGACGTTCGCAACCGATTCATTCGTTTTATTGGCAACTGAAATTCCATCATTCTCTCCGTCGTCTGTTTCGTAGCTACGGACTTCATGTGGGATAGCTTCACTTTCAAGAATACGAATTGCGTTCGTTTTAGGGGACTTATGTTTTTTTGCCATATACGTGACATCCTTTCTTTCGTTCTAATAGAAAACTTGTATATGCTATGTATAACTAAAAAGCCCATTTCACTGGGTTCCAGCAAAACGAGCTCCGTTTTTCAAGCGAATCGGATCAGACGCTGACATTCAGTTGGGGCTGATCCATTTGGTACTGATTCAATTTGGCTTGACTTTGTACTTGATAGATGGAAAACGCATGACTGTATTGCTGTTGCATGCGACTTGGTCCGTCAGTTACAACATTTTTATCGACGGCCTTCATTTGATCGTGGATGGTTTTGGCGCGGTTATGTAACGCTACTTGTAGTTCAGCTTGTGTGATCTTCGCTGATGCTTTACTAGCTAACTGATAGTCCGCAGTCGTCGGCGCGACTTCAGAGTACGCTTCTTTGCGAACATCACGCCATAATTCAATAGTTTCATCTAGGTTGTTGCCAAGTGGAATCGAGATATTTTTGACCTGGCCTGCGCCAAGCTTTTGGAAGTCGTTTGGTGTTTCCTCAAGTTTTTCAATGGGTTGTGAGTTTCCGCGCAGCAGGGCGACTAAATCATCTTTGGTCTTTTGCGCTTGTTCCCTAAATTCTGTTTGGCGTTCATAGGCGTTCTCGGCATTCTTTCTACGGACTGCGTCATACCGCTGCAGTTGTTCGGCAGCGCTCGCAAACCCCATTACAGCATTCATGGCATCCACCTCCGAATAGAAATTTTCGATACGAGTGTCTAGTATTACTAGTTTACGCAATAGCGCGTGAACTGCCAATCCATCAAAAGATTGGAATCGTGCGGGTTATTGTGTTCATTTTACCCAGCAAGTACGCATTTCATACTATGAGGGTATGCGTGACGGGTGATTTTTACTAGTTTTTGTTAGGCAAACATGTGTAGTATAACTACCCTCTTTTCTATGAAACCAAACAAACCACACGCTACTTGGAGTAGTGTGTGGTTTGAAACTTTGTAAGGGTTATTAAGTTCAAGGGCGAACGGTGAATGAATTAGTGAGTTAATTGGATTGTGCATGGGATGGAAGCTGCAGCTAGCGGACGCTTTCCCTAGCACGATACTAATTCTACTTTACCTATTTCAATCCCCTATTTCTTCATAATCTTCGGAGGCGTGTCTCCTGGTATTTCTGGCTTTTCATTTGGGGCATCTTCTAAGAACTTCGTTACGACGATTTCTTTCGGCACATTGGCTTTGCCGTTCTTTTCTTCCAATTTGTCAATTGTCCGCTCGATGGTTTTATTCAACGTCGAGAGCGCTACGATGGTATCCCCTGTCTGTGCTTGGAGTTCTTTTTCTGCCGTGTAGAACTCCATGTCTCCATTTGCGCGCATGACGTATAGCAATACCGACTGGTCATCGCGTTCGCGTAAGTACTGGGTGTAGCTGTATTGTTTCGTCAGCAACGTCTTACGGAATACGTGTCCTTGATGAATGCGCTCGTCCAGTTCATGGATGGACAAGTTCGGTGTAAACAGGAACTGCCCTGTTGCTAAATTAAACTGTTGATCTGCGCTTCGTTTATGCGTCGTCGTTTGGAACAGTAAGTCCCGTCCTAGATCGGGCGTGAAGTCAGCACATACATGTGAATTATAGGTATCGGTCTTGGTCATCGCCAAAATATAACGGTATGGCGTTAAGTCGAGATGATACCCGGTATGTTCAGATAAGATATCTCCCATATATGTTGGTACACTGAGCTTTCGTGCGTTGGAAAGTCCGCCCCAAGAACCTTCAATAACTAATACTTTATGACCTGCGTCACTAATGTTCTTCGCCAGTTCGGCTACAAACCTCGTGCTACCGATGAGCACAACACCCGACTCGATCGGTGTAGTCAAGTTCAGTTTCTTTGCGAGCCAACCAATCGAGAAGCCGTGTACGATAACGGTCGAAAATACGAGTGCAAAGGTTAGTGCAGTCAATAGTTCTGCATCTTTGTAGCCGTTCTCGAGCAAAATCGAAGCGAAATATCCCGAAACGGTCAGTGCTACAATTCCTCGCGGCGCAATCCACCCGATGAGTGTTTTCTCACGATTCGTCAAATCAGTGCCGATTGTTGATACCCAGATAGATAGCGGTCTGACGACGAATAGCATCGCGAGTACGTATAAGATAATTTTCGGATTCAAGATTTCAATCAATATATGCGGATTGAGGGAAGCTGTCAGCATGACGAAAATCCCTGAAATAAGCAATACTGAAATGTTTTCCTTGAATTCACGGATGTCTTCTAGTGTAGTCAAATGCATATTCGCCATCGTCATCCCCATCGCTGTGACGGCCAATAAGCCCGTCTCGTGCATGATTTCATCAGATAATACGAAGACGAATAATACAAAGCCGAATAAAATAGGCGCTTTTAAAAACTCAGGCACCCAACCTTTTTCAAACGACGTACCTAATATCCGACTGGTCCCCCAACCAAGAAGCACAGAAAATAGTGATGCGCCCACGAAAAGCAACATCGCTTTGACTGTTACTTCATTATTTAGAAACTTGATCACTTCAAATGCAAAGACTGCTAAAAGTGCGCCGAACGGATCTACGACAATGCCTTCCCACTTCAATATGGCTGCAGCGCGAGGCTTTAAACGCGCTTGTCGTAATAAAGGTAGGATGACGGTAGGGCCTGTTACGATAAATAATCCCCCGATGATGAATGCCACTTCCCACGACAATCCTGCGATATAGTGGGCTGCAAGTGAACCGGCAATCCACGCGATGAACGCGCCGAATGTAACGATTCGCGCAACGGGACGACCAAATCCTTTAATTTCTTTAAAATCGAGATTCAAACTTCCTTCAAATAATATAATAGCTACCGCAAACGTAATAATCGGAGAATATAAATCTCCCATGGATTGCTGCGGATTGATCAAACCGAAAATAGGTCCAACCAACAGACCCGCAATCGCCATCACGACAATCGCTGGCATTCTCGTGCGCCATGCTATCCATTGCGACGCTACACCAATTAATACGACCAACATTAAATCCATAATCAATGAATTGAACATTAGGTAGGTCGCCTCCTTCCCTCTTCCAAGCCTTTCTGAAGCACTTTCTTCTCATTGTAATAAACAATTGCTCTTTTTCATAGGGTAAGAGGAACGAGCAGATTCAGAAAGGGTGGTTCCTATCGAAAAACAAGTCCAAAAAACAATCGTGATCTATCTTTCCATAACTGAAGGTAAGGGAAGTTATCCTTTACGCCGTGCACTAATACTGGCAAATACGCTAAAAAGCGAAGCACAAGTCATCTTTTTATACGATCAAGAAACACCAGTCCCAAGCGAAGATTTTACATGCCATAAAGTAATCGGCCCTTCTTCATTCATTAAATTAATAGGTAAACTTCAGCCTGATCTTTTGATTCGTGACAGTGGTCCAAGCTATAAGGACGAAATGATCAAGATTCACGAACTAGTGCCTAGCATTCTACATTTCGATGATTTTGGTGATGGCGGACAATTAGCAGACTGGGTGATCCAGACGCTGTATCCGGAAACTCAGGAACTACATGCCGAGCACTATATCGTGGGGCCTAAGACATTCATAGCAGACGCTTCACTGGAATCTTTTCGACATGCCGGTTTAAAGAGAAAATCCCTATCTTCATCGCAACTCGTCATTTCATTCGGTGATGAAGATCCCGGAAATCTCACGTTTCGTGCGTTGCGACATTTAAAGCAACTGCAAATTCCTTTATCCGTTATGGTGCTACTAGGAAAGAATTATAAACATGATGTGAGTGAAATCCAAATGATGGCATTAAGCCGACCGAATACAAAAGTCGTCCAAGCCCCGGACAACCGTGCAGAGTTGTTCTCCAAAGCCGATATGGTTCTGTGTGATGCGGGCTATACACCTTATGAAGTAGCTGTTATCGGTGTACCTTGTATTGTACTTGCCCAAAACGAGTTCGAATCAAACCTCGGCTTTCCGACCGAAAGAAACGGCTTCACCCACCTTGGCCTCGGTCGTAAAGTAACACAGTCAAACTTACTGAACGCGATTATGGAACCATTGCTGCATGACGCACGTAAGGAACGCGCGATCAAAAAGCAGTTGCAAATCGATGTAGGTACGAGTAACAAAGAGGTAATTGAGGCGATCCGTTACTTGCTAGAGTTTCCTAAACGCACAAGACAGAATATGTTACACTAAAGGAAAACATATGATAGGAGTTTTCCATTATGACGAAGGATCAGTTGGAGCAAGAGATCGCTGAGCTGAAGATGGACTACATCAGCTTGCAGGGTGATATGGAGAAGTTGGAGTCGACGGGTCATGTGAAGATGATCGAGAACGCAGAACTACGCCTTTCTAGAATGGAAGAGCGCCTCGCAGATTTGAACAAGCAGCTTGCTGAAGCGACGAATTAAACACGAACAGCCTCTATCAGGTATTGCTGATGGAGGTTGTTTTTGGTTTGGAATTAAGTATAGCTGGCCATGGATAGGGGTGGGGATTTGCGCTCTAGGCGGACGCTTTCCCATGGGCTCTCGGGAGTCGCCCCTCCTAGTGCAAAGATGTGCTCCTAACGCTTCGCTTTTACTCGCAATACGAGTGGGTGATACTTTTCAAGTTCATTGAAGTTAGGATTGTAAGTCGTTCTGAACTGGAACCGTACTTGACCTTAACTAAGTTCAAAAATAACAACACTAAGTCACACACTACCGACAGTGAGTGATCTATATCCATCCACTCTATATGTAGGATTGAGGCGGAAGCTGGGGCGACTCCGAGAGGATCAGCGTGCGCCTTGAGACCCCGCAGGAAGCGTAGCGTACGAGGAGGCTCAAGCCACCATAGCTGTCAACTTAAGAAATAGGTGTACTTTTCTTAAAAAGATGGTAAAGATACATACCATCTTTTTTGAAAGGAGT
>NZ_PDYW01000039.1:0-13009 GCF_002743245.1 Sporosarcina sp. P26b | reverse complement strand
TTGGTCGAAGACCTTACCAAAGAATTGTTATATCCAGTCAAAGAAATAGAAAATGCCCCGAAGAATCTTTAATCGATTCTTTGGGGCATTTTCTTTTATATGAAACAACGTGTTCATTTTTTGACGCTTACATCTGATCAAACAATTACTCAACCGTTTTGACTTTACGATATGGAGCGAATTCACCATATACCCTTGTAACAGTCTCCAAATCTGACCCATCCAGCACGCCTAACTGGAAGTCGATTCCACGGTTTTCTTTCATTAGACGCAGAGCGTTTATCTTGTCCACCGATAAAATAGCAATTGCTTTCACACTTGGTTTCCTTGCGTACAAGAACGACATGTTACTCTCCTTCCTTATTGGCATGTAAAATTTTATATAGATACGTTTCAAAAGAGATGGGTACACTGAAGAAAGCTTATCTGGTAAGTTTTCCAAATATCTTCTCAGCGATAAACTATAAGAATTCGATTCTTCGTTAGGATGTATCTTATAAATGATTTCATGCGTATAAAAATGAAGATGAGTATTCTTCTGAGTCCAAAATTGAATATCTAACGGAAAACATTATGGGTTCTACTTTTTCCATTTTTATAATACAACTTCTAAAAATTCAAATAAAGTTTTCTTTCAATATACTAATTCTTTCAAGTGAATCTATCATCTCTGCCTTATTATCTTCATTAGTTTCTTCTTCAATACTTTTATTAATTTCTTTTTCTTCTTCTTCAAATATCTCAATAATTTTAATGACATCAGAAGACAATACGCCAATAACCTGTTCTTCCAAGTCTGGAATATCAAATATCTCTGCTTCAATTAATGTGTTGAAAAATTTTAAATTTAAAAATACATTCCATAATAGAACGTTTAACAAAGCAGAGGGACTTTCATTTTTATACGAATAATTAGTACCATTCCTGTAGTAACCAGAAGTTAAAAAATTACAATGGGTTATTTCACAGAGATATGAATACAATGATTCATAGGTTATTGTTTCATTCGCTTTTTCTGCTATCGTGTTTATTTGATAGAAATATTCAAAACTTCCTGTGGAATCTTTTGAACGCTCTAATTTATTTCTTATCGGTTTACTTTTCTGTGTTAGAGGGTGAGTATATTTCCCTGTAGTAATCCCCAATTTATATTCAACAAGATGATCTACCATGTCCTCATCATTAATAACCGATTTGGCATTTATAAGACATTCATAATTACTCCTTGTTAAAATTAAAGAATCTTCAAATAAATGCTGTCTAATAAGACATTGAATTGATATTAATGTTTTTGTGAATTTAGTGAAACAAAAGAAGATAAAATCTTCTTCAACGTCCAAATCATTTACTGGTAACTTAGCTTTTCTTAGTGTAGGTACAATAGCCATTGCTTGCTCATCTACTATCAGTTTATTCAAAGCAACATACTTATTTAACATATCTTCAAGAGATTTTATTTTATCCATTAAATACACCGTCCTATTTTTGGCTAATAAAAACACTAGTTATATAAAATGTATATCCAATGCTAGATTATTGATATAATACTAAAACGGTAATTCAAAGTGTTTATTGTTGCTTTGTTTTCTTATTTCTTCTCTTTTTCTGTAATTTTCAACCTTGTCAATAAAAGTAATGACGTTGGCCATTGCCTTCACAACAAAATCCGCTTCAACCAAGTCTAAAATGTCATTGTTATGAGCATAGCTTTTATCATTTCGTATATCGTTGTAACTTTCAAATAAAGAAATACTGTTCTGCAAGGCTCTTAGAGTAAAGGTGGTCTCAAATATTTTGTCTTTCTCATATTTCTTTTTTAACATTCCTGCAAGGCTATGTAGTGGTAAGTTGTTTCCCTTGCCATCTATAACTGTAATATTATTATCAATGCAAGTCTGTCGCAACAATTTAGATGAAAATGTATGCAGTCTATCAAGTACTAATGTCGGCTTATTGCGAGACAATGAATTGTTAATATCTTGTATTAGAGTTTGTAAAGTTTCTTCGTTTTTCTGAGGCAAGCTTACAGGCATAGTGTCTCCTTTCAACCGATTTACCACTGTTCTAAGTTCGCTTATTTTTTTTTGCTCATACTTAGATAGCTCTTTGTCCATTCTTTCATTATAATAAGTTAACAAGTCATCCATAAGTGTCCCGATTACTGCGTCAGACTCTTTAGACCATATCTGCCGTAACTTATTTGCCTTTGAGCAGTACTCTTCATAACCAAGGCCATCGTATATGTCTATGTTAATAGATTCTCCAATAAACCTTGAAAAAGAATTATTACTAAAATCAATTACATAACCCGATGCCATCTCAAACAATTCCTCGAAGATTGCTTTCTCCCTAAATGTTAGCTTCGCCATATCTTGCTCCCCTTTGAATGTGATAATGACTTATCTGGACACTATGACTTTAGTACTTAGATGGGAATTAAACCTTCGCCACTAATCCCTTAAACTTTTCATAATTCACCTTCACACCATCATCCAAATCAATTTCGATCTGCATATCGGCAAAGTGGTGCAGCAGTTCGTCATATGCCTTCAGCTCATCAATTTTCTTATCGAGCGATTTCAATTCTTTCTTTGCACTGCTGATTTCCCTTGTAGTCGAGCCGCCTTCAATAATGCCGAGCAAATCCTGCTTCTCTGCATCCATGCGGGTCTGCACTTCATGTAGATAGTCCGTACGGATACGGGACAGCGTCGTCTTATCATAACGGTGCATGTAGATAAGACAGTTGAACGCCTTCTCTTTGCCCGATGTGAACAGCCAGTAGATCGGCCGCTTTTTGTATACCTGTACATGATCTTTGTAAAAATCATTCAGGAAATACCGCCACAACGTCTCCCGTGCTGTCTCGTTCTTCCGGCGGCCGATTGCATCTGCTACAAAATCAAGATTCTCTTCAAGCGTTTCTTCGCTGAAAGTAATACGAACGAAATCGACGAAGCGAGTGACGATGTCATCTTCGAAATAAGCTCCTGACAGGATCGGCAGAATGTTGTCGTTGTCTGTTAGGAATTTTGTGTATCGAGTAGAATCAAATTCACCACCGGCATAGATGAGGCCCTCTTCGTCTAGCGAATAGCGGCCGAGTGAACAACCGATTGCGTAGGAGATAAAGGATTTGATGTCTAGTCCTAGAGAGGCTTTTCGAATAGTAATCTCTTTTTCTTCAACTGCTGGTAGATATTCATCCTGTAAATCGTAAATCTCAATAAAAATTCTATTAAGTTCTTCTTCATTCGATTTAACTTTTTCAAATTGATATTCCTTAAGATTTCTCCAATTTAGATAGCTCTTCTCGATTTTTATTGTCGGAGAATTCATAAATGGATGCTTTAAGAAGTCCCATGAACATTCAAATGAATCCCAATCCTTTTTAGAGATATCTATATTATCATTAACCAGCTCAATGATACTTTGATTAGTTGCCTCAATATAAGGGTAATTAGTTAATTCTCCTACATTAAAATGTAAGGTCGGGCTTAACATTTCTGAGAATATCGAAGCTACTTTAGAATTTAAATATCCCATAACCTTTTTTATTTCGTTTATATCATTATTTTTTTCGAAGATTGAGGGGCCAGTTTGGTCAAATATTAATCCTCTTGGAACATATCTTACAGATAAATCACCGTACGTTACATTTGACCATGTTGCACAAGGTTTAAAATAATACTCTTCATTTCTTATTACTGCACTGGGATGATCTTTAATTTCCATCCCGTTGTTTTCCCAAAACATTACGTGCATAAAGTTCCCATACCACTTTCTATATTCACCGCCTTTGTTGCAATATACCCACTTACTATTTATATTCTTTACATTCACTTCGTGCCAAAACTTAATAAAAATTTCGTTATTTCCTGTTTGTAACCCAACTTTCAAATCAAATACATCTCGTAATTTACTATAGCTTTGGAATATGTCTAAAGCTTTTTCACCAGCCCAATAGGCAATCGGACTCCCAGGAATTTTTTTGTAGTCTTCTTGATTAAATGTGTACCTATATTGCACGGAAGGATTTTGCACAGCTACGGCAGCCTTATTTTTCTTTTCTACTGCCGTTCTTTCCTCACTCAATCGCAAATAATCACCTAACAAATCTAAATTACTGATTTTACGCAACACATAGGCCGTAGTCTGTACCACTTCCCCGCCAATTTCCTCAAAAGCTCTAGGTCCTAAATGCAGCATCGTATCTATTGTTTTCTCGGTAATTAGTTTTCTACGCAACTTTTCAAAACTGGATAAAAACATCCAGGAATGCTGGTTAATTGCCGAATAGAATCCATTCTCTTTTAAGTAATGATCTACTTCCATAAACACAGCGAAAAGATCAGCTTTAGAATCTGGATAGTTTTTTCTCAGGAAATCCGAAAGTTCCTTATTCATGCTTCCAGAACCCATATACGGGGGGTTCATGACGACAATATCATATTGCTGACTCATAATCTCAGTTTGCTTTATCAGCAAAGGCAGTAGTTCCAAAGATTGCTCCCTATAATTTGTGTCAAATAGGGAATCGCTCGGTGATTTTTTTATTTCGTTCAATCTCTGTTCAATAAACTCCGTATCTTTCTCCGTCAGTCGTATGAGAGACCCAAATATTTTGGCGTTATGGTATTGATTAATGAATGTATAGATGGCTTCCAAATGGTCTCCGCTTTGCTCATCAGCCACATATGCAATGGCTTCGTCAGTCCAGCCATTCGTCTCTTGTATGGAGGCCAAATTCATGTTTAAGCCATCTCGTTCGATACTTCGTAGGAATCGACGATTATATTGTAGAGCCTTCATGACAATCGAGAAGCTTGCCAGCTGATAGGCACGGTCGTCAATATCCAATCCGTAAAGGTTATTCTTTATGATCAAACTAGGAATTTCCCGTTCCATGTATCCACACTTACTATAGATTTTATGGAGAACATCGAACATATATACAAGAATATGCCCGCTTCCCATGGCAGGGTCGAAGCATTTGATATCCTCCACATTCAGTTCATTGTTCACATATGGGGCAATTTTCTCTTCGAAGTCCTCTTGCTGATGTTTCAGGAAGAATTCCCATCCATCGATTAAGTCGATGTGCTCCGGATGAGCTTCTGTCCAATAGCGGCCGAGTGAGTTCTGCACCATGTACTGGACAATCCAGTCAGGCGTGAACAGCTGGGTGGCATAAGGGATTTCTTCTGCTTTGTATTTCTTTTTCGCTTTGAAAACGCGATCTTTTTCATCCGCGATATAATATTGATACAACCATCCAATAACTTCAATTTTCCCCCAATTTTCCTCTAGGATGACTTTCGTATCCGTCATTTCCCGAACGAACGAATCTGTCCCTAGCAATCCTTCCGGAAACAAGATCTCTGTGTAGTCTTCAATCGTTTCAAACATGAACGGCATGTATCGGTTCATGTCATTGCAGTGCACTTTGATTAGATACTTGAACAGCTCATCGGTCTTGTTTTCCATCTTCAACTCATAAACAAGTTCTTTATCCAGTTCCAGATCAAGCGACAAGGCCTCCTTCATCATATCCGGTTCTGTACTGTCTGGATCAGCGGATGACAGCACTCGGACTTTTGTCGGCAAGTAGTCATTCACTTCCATGTATCGCAAAGCAATGAAGCGGTTGAACCATGTGTAGGCTGCTTCGTCCATGACTCGTTCGAAACCGATTTCTTCAATTCTTGCAATCAGTTTGTTCCGCTGGTGTCTTTCGATATCTGTCAGCTGTCTATCGCCGATGAAGACAGCGTCGGAACTTTCAACGGTCGCTTTCGTGATGTCATCTGCTGTAATACCGAGCTTCATCGCCTGCAGCTGAACACGTTCCAGCAGTTCTTTCCTTGCTTCAGTAGCAAATCGTTTCAATGCGGTTTTATTCATTTTCTTCACCCTTTTGAAGAAGCCGGGACTATGCCGGGCGTCTCGTCATTTATTCAATGATTTCGATCTCATCATTCAAGTGGATCATTTCTTTCAATTTTCTCGACAGCTGCTGCACGTAGCGGTCCACGTCTTCTTCAGACGTTAACACTGTGAGATCGACCAGGTCGTTTACTTTAACGGATGTCTTTCGGACAAGAGCCGGTATCGATGTTTCTCCTCCTGTACTCGTTTTGTCTGTTTCCCTTCTCATCCATTTTTGAATTTCCCGCTGGATGTCGACTGATGCTTCTTTCACAAAGTCTCTGCTTTGCGTAATGGCTGCATCGACTTTATAAATGTTGGTGAACGCAGACAGATTTTCTTCCATTCGAGCATAATAACTTTTTACTTTCTGTTTCGTTTCATCAGAGACTCCATACTGTTTTACTGCTGTTGTCAGTTGCTCTTTGTCTTCCGTGATCTTTTCCAACGCATTTTGTTTCTTCGCTTTCAGGATAGCTGCCATTTCTTCATCGAGCAAATATGCAAGTTCAGGAATCTCTTTGATGCTTTTATACGGAATTGGATTTGCCACTATCTCTTGGAGACGGTTCATTGCCTGTTCGACAGCAGGATCTGTCAGGTACATTTTGTTTTCTTCGTAGATTTCACCAGCCGACAGTCCCTTGTCGAATATTTCACGTTGGTTCGTATCAAAGAAGCTCTTTACATAAGCGACGTCGTCTTCCCAATCAGCAAGATCATCTTCAAGTTCGCTCAGTTTCAGGAAGAATGCTGCATTGTCCAGCTGATTGGTGAATTGGGCGAAGTATTCCAGACCCTTATCGAGCAGGCTCATGCCCGGATACTTTCGTCCTTGGTATTGATCTTTGTAACGTCCAATTTCTTCGACCTGCCTACCAATCAATCCACGGATATCTTTTATGAGACCGTCTTCATCATCCGCCAGATCGGTTGTGTTGAAGATATCACGGCAGATACTCTTCGCTGTGCGGATCAGTTTCTCATCGACTTTCGTTCGTTTCATGACGATACCGCGGTCTGACTCACTGGTCTTAGTCAAGACTGTCATCAATTGATTGGCATCCATGCTCAGCTCCAATTCAATCGTATTATACCGGATGCGTATACGCTGCTCTTTCAGTAGGCTAACAATCAATCCGGCGATGTCCAGTTGCTTCCAGCCATATGGTTTATTTGTAAATCGGTCATAAATAATCTTGACACGAACTTGCTTGTTTTTTCCTTCTTCCATTTCAATGAATTTAAACAATTCCCGTTTAGCCTGCTCATTTCGATCTTTCTTCATTTCCTCATCAAATGTGATTTGGCTGTCAGTTGCGGAAAGTAGCACTTCCAGTTCTTGCTCGCTTTGGAGAGTGTCTTTGATATCGCCAAGTTTCGTGTACGTATTCTCCACAAGCTGGCTGAATGCGTTTTGCATTTTTTCTTTCACTGTTGATCCTTTAATATCTGCTTCATTTCCGTTGATGAAGTACGTTCCCTCTTTGATGGCTGCTTCCAGTAGGTTACGGACTCTCGCCTTACGCTCGCGGGCCTCTGCCAGCTTGTTGTTCAAGATATTTTGAACGTTCTCTGAGAGTTGCGGGATGTTTTTTTTCTTCCGGTATTCTTCAATTCGCAAGGCTTCTGCCATTTCTTCCGTATATGCTTCATTGCCTCCCAGTTTTATAACCAGCTCATCTTCCGCAGAGGAGAACAGCATCAATTCCTGGTCTGTACGGTGGTATTCATCTGAAAGAGGAGTCAATATACGAATACCGATGGCTGATGTTTGATTTCCATACGTTTTATCATCCATCTTCTGGTTGAAAGGAAAGGAATAATTCTTTAAATAAACAAAACGTTTCGTATCATACAGGTCATTGAACACATAGGAGGCCAACTCTCTCTTCACGATGTTCTCATCAATGATCACATGCTTTATTTCCCGGTTGATGTCTTGCTCATCATCTGTCAGGAAAATATGCTCTTCCCCGTTTTGCTGAATCAATGTCTGCGAGATCAATTTGCGGAGTGAGACTTTGATTTTCTCTTTCAGTTGCAGTTTATCTTCATCAACATGTGTCACCATCAGTGTAGCGATATTGTCCATGTTTGCCGGGAGCTCTCTAATATACTTGATCATGAACAGCACTTTCAGCAATTCTGCATGGAACGGGTCGTCTTCCAGTGCAGGATTCGTACTCGCCCGCTCAATGACACGGGAAATGGATGGATGTAAAAATTCCTTGATGGTGTCGTAGAACGCGTAAAACGGTATCAGCGTGCCCTCTTCCGCGTCTTTATAGCGAAGCCCCGCTTCCTTGAAGGCAGAAAGCATGGAACGTTCCCCTTCAGATAAGTGCTTACCCGAAGATCCATGTTTGCGGACTTGTTCAAAAACGTTCTGCAACAATTTGAACTGATAAGGAACGAATGGATATACTTCAGCAAACTCTGTTTCGTCTTCGTATCCGCGTAAATCAGCTGTATTCCCACGGAAGCTGATCAGATTCTTTAAAATCGCACTTTTTTCATGGTACAGGACTTTCAACTTGTCCGAGACATGCGGATGCTTCTCCAATATTCGCTTCTTGATGACTTCATCTACAGAAATGGAAGAGAGCGATAGACGCGTATCGAAGCGGCCCTGAATTCGGGAGAAGTCATCTCCTTTTACCTTGATGATCGAGTCGATACTTTCCTGCGATGTCACCATCATCCAGACTTTTCCTTCAGTATGTGTGCCGAGATCTTCTGTTAACGTCTGCAAGTTCAACATTAAACCGCGATTGTCGCCGATATACTGTCCGATTTCATCCACCAGGAACACGAGATGGAAGTTCGGTCCTTTGCTGTCGATGTATTCTTTGACATCTTTTGCGAACTTCTCAATACTGATTTCAAAGTTGTTCACGCCATTCTCGAACCAGTTACGGGCGGATCCTACTGACATGTCGGTCACTTTTGTCAAAGCACTGATGACGAAATCTGCGTCGAAATAGAAGCTGTTACGGCGATCTTCCCACGCTTCACCCGCCAATGCTTCAAACTCCTGCTGAAATGCCTCATAGACGCCCTGCTTATCGAGATATTTCTCCATCTCTGCAACTCCGGGTATATCACCGAAATAGCCTCGGTGTTCGTAAAATACTTTCATGAAGACACGGAGAATCGCGTCATCTTTCGACTTATTGTCGAGCGAGCTTTTAGAGTCAATATTGAACAGAATGACTTCTGTATCGACATCCGCTGTCCGTTTCATGTTAGCGTAGACAAGCGGATCCTGTATTTTCTCTTCAAAGAAATCGATCGGTCTCTTTCCCCCCACCGGCTGGTTTGCCAGCAGATACGCCAAGATTTTCAAGAAATGCGACTTACCGGATCCGAAAAAGCCCGATATCCAGACGCCCATCTTGTCCGTCTTGCCGTCGATTCCTTTCTGGTAGTTGTCGTAGAACTTTGACAGGTGCTTATGAAGCTCCTGTGTAACCACATATTCATCCAGCTCCTGATAAATGTCTCGATCACTTGTCTGGGCGACTTTAATGACGCCGCGTATGTCGCGTTCAATGTTTTTCAGGAACATCTCTTTCAGCAACACGTTCATTCCTCCTTTGTCCCCTAGTCGACCAAACGAAAGGCTCTGTAGTAGTTTGAATCCTTAAATTTATTAAAAAGTACCAAGTCATCACCACTGTATACTCCGGGATAGAACATAATAACCGGCACTTTATCTAGAACCTCTTGCAAATTATTAAGGATATTATGAGACCTTACAAATGGATAAACTTTCCCGATGCCTGTCAGAAGCACAATATTACAGTCTTCTATCTGCTCTTTAATTTTTTCGAGAAAGATATCAGGCTTTGCAAATGTCGTCATAGCCCTGAACAAGGCATCTTTTCCTTGCCGCTCTTCCATCTCAAAAATCCGGTCAAAAATCCGCTTTTCTTTTGTGATATCAATCAACATTCTATATAAATCAAATTCAATGATCTGTCGCCCTGAACTCTCGTAGCTGAATTCTTTTTTTATGTGCTGGATGTAATCCCTCACCAGCAATTCGTGTTGCGGTTCGTAATCAAATACGTAAAAGCTGATTTCATTGCCAAGTCCTCGTCCTTCAATAAATTTATCTTCTTTAATCTTTGGAATGATCTTATCTAAGCGTGCATTCAAGCTAGACATTTCTTCACTCTCCCATCGCCCGGATATAGTTGGCATCTCCGATATCTGCCAGATGCTGCTTTATATATTCAGCCAGCAAGAGATGAGATAATTCGTTTGACCGCTGATCTGGCAAGTACCCTGCTTCGATCAATATTCTCCTATAGACTTGCTTGAGCTTTGAAACAGTCGTCTCTGTCCATCCTGCTATCTTCTCATGTTGTTCTGCCTTCACGGTGAAGAACTGATTCAGTTTTCTTTTCTCAAAGCTATACTCATTCATGCGTAGCTTATCGCCTATCTCTTCATCCATAAATTCAAAGAAAAGACGATCAGTTCTCATGATGGCGTACAGATTGACTGCCTTCGCATCTTCCAGCGATCCTTCTGCAGCTGTTCGCAGAAGTATGTCATCGATAGCATTGATTCTTCTTAAGATAGAAGGCAGTCCGCGTTTGAGACTGGATAACTTTTCATGTTGGAAGATATTTTCTTGGATGGTTTTCTTCCGAATTTCTTCATCAGTCATCCCTTGCTCCTTTAAAGCAGCCAACTGTCTAAATTCATAAAGCATAAATGCAGCTCCTGTCATAGCAGAAGAATACTCTGTATCCATTGTCATTCGTTTTCTCCTTTATCCCAAATTATCCTACTATTTTAAGTTTAATATTTTCCTTATAATTCCTAAACGTCTTTTTCCACATTGTTGTTGCACTACTTTAGTAAAATTATTGTCTTTCAATAGCTTATCCGGATTATTCTCATTTATTTCTTTAATAACCTGTATAAGTTGCTCATCTTCCATACCGTTATCCCAATAAGTATCGACTACATGATTTAATGCACAAGCCAAATCACGTTGCGTGCGATAAAATTGCTTGATTTTCATAAGTCACCTCTTATTCAATTCTTACTTAGTTTTCATTCTACGCTGACTCATAAGATGCTTCAATATGATTCTCAGCAAGTTTATGGCGTTTGCTTGCTCTTATAGAAAAACAGTCACCCAATAGTTCGGATGACTGTCTTTTATTATTCTTCATTAATCTTTTTACATAAAGGTGCTAATGGGTTTCCTAGACAATCTGCGACATGCTTCCATGTATTAGGAATAGTAATTGGATGGAACCCCAATTCATTACACTCAGTTAATCGATTTTTAAACGTAGCGGGCGACATAGATTTTTGCGGACTCGAAAGATCCCCACGGGTTACTATCCCCAAAAAGTTTTCAATTGACTTTTTTCTACGAATGCTATAATGACTTTTTTCTATCTTTTCTAGGGCTTGTGAGTATTTATGAAAATCACTGACTAAATACGTTTCCAAAATAAACTTCTCCATCATTTTTTTGTACTTATCATTAGTGAAGTATGTTTCTAATTTACGCTCAGCATCATACTCTCTTTTTTGATACGCCAGGAAATCTTTCTTTAGTCTAACTTCGAAGCGTAAAACATCTCGCTCGTAATCTTTTATCGGTTTCTTTTTCTCTATTCTCTCTGACATTTTGTCGTAGATTGCAGTCTCTACTGATCCGTTCACATGCTCCAATCCAGTCCCATACTCTTCGAATTCTCCTTGAAGATTGATTCTACCCATCTCTTTTAACCTTCTTGCTTTCTTCCTATACGATTTTTTGAAAAGGTCGATATACACTTGACGAATAGTTTGATCCTCAACCACTGCATCATAACGATAATCGATTCGTGTCAAGCGATGATGATAGTACAGGTTATCATCTCCATACAGTGTGTCGATGATTTCTTTTAATTTTAATTCCACTATCAAGAAGTCGCTTGCTGTTATATCTCCTTTATTCAGCATTTTAGGTACATCGACGGTCATATTAACATGTAGCACCCTAGTAAATCGATTCCGTGTAGCAGTTACAGTCACTCCTTCAAACGCACGACCAAAATTTTTTGACGTATCAAACGCATCAACTTCATACGCTTCACGCATGTATTCGATATGTTTCAATTGCAAATCAAGCAAGATACCAAACGTGCGTATCATATAGCCACTTCTCCTATTCCGAAACTCTCTCAATGCCTTGACAGTATTGAACCAAATTACTCTCTTCTTCCTACTTCCCATCTATATTTATTACTTCATCGAAGCAAAATTGATCTCTAACAATCACAAGCACATAAAATGCCGTCTTCTTCACTACTCTCCTTCTACGCCTATTTTTCTATTTTATGCAATGATTCATTGTTTTTTTAGACTGCTCGCAGCACAAGTCATAGAAAGTATCGTTGTATAAGCTTTTAAGGCAAGAAAGTCTTCGACCAAGATAGTTCGTGACTTCACATAGATGGAAGAATCGGAATGCACATAAGTGACAAGATGTACAAGTAAGAAACTGTTTGACTAACTGTCTATTCAGTTGGTATTCACTATTGGCCGAATACATATCACAAACTTTTACAAGCTGCCTTTGAGACTAAAACGGGGTACGTCCAATACCGACACACAAGGGCTTTCAGTTTTGGTACGATGACTTCACAAGCTATGAAGAGCCTCCTTTACGAGCTGCCTACGAGGCTAAAATGGGGTACGGCCAATACCGACACACAAGGGCTTTCAGTTCTGATACGATGACTTCACAAGCTATGAAGAGCCTCCTTTGCGAGCTACCTACGAGGCTAAAATGGGGTACGGCCAATACCGACGCACAAGTACATTCAGTTCTGATACGATGACTTCACAAGCTATGAAGAGCCTCCTTTACGAGCTGCCTACGAGGCTAAAATGGGGTACGGCCAATACCGACGCACAAGTACATTCGGTTTTGGTACGATGGCTTTATAAGCTATGAAGAGACTTCTTTACGAGCTGCCTACGTGGCTAAAATGGGGTACGGCCAATACCGACGCACAAGTACATTCGGTTTTGGTACGATGGCTTTATAAGCTATGAAGAG
>NZ_PDYW01000038.1:0-14252 GCF_002743245.1 Sporosarcina sp. P26b | reverse complement strand
AAGCATGTCAAAATGATGGTTGATAGACATAAAAAGAACTCCTTTCAAAAAAGATGGTATGTATCTTTACCATCTTTTTAAGAAAAGTACACCTATTTCTTAAGTTGACAGCTATGATGGCTTGAGCCTCCTCGCTTCGCTGTGGGGTCTCAAGACTCATGCTATTCCCGCGGGAGTCGCCGCTCTGCACTCCAATCCCTAACTTGTAAGTGAAATACACTTATTGTTGTGCATTGAAGTTAGGATTGTAATCGATATTGAGCTTTTGTACTTGAACTTAAATAAGTTAAGACAAAATAATCACTCATAAACTACCTACAGTGAGTGATCTAAGTACCTGCACTATCAACGTAGGATGGAAGCGGAAGTTGGTGGCGACTCCCGATGACTCACCGCAGGCCCATGGGAAAGCGTCCGCCAGCTGGAGCTTTCATCCGATCATACTCACAAACTCACTTACTATTCCTAAGTTTTTGCTTTTTAATACGAGTGGCAAGGAGGAGGATTTCGTTTTGAAAAGAATTACACATGTACTTAAAAACACAGCAGCTTCGAAATGGGTTGTGTACTCCATCCTGGCTATTTGTTTTGTTTCTTCTATCCTACTCGTCAATAACAACCACTCCTTTTACGATCGTACCATCGCCCAAGTGACGAAAAATGAAGTGGTCGAGACAACCGATGTGACCGATATGCATGGGAACGAAGATACGCTCTTTACCCAGAAGCTTGAGGCCTATGTCAAGAACGGTAAAGAAAAAGGCAAGACGATATTGTTGAACAACGAATATTCCTCTTCAGGTGCCTATGATCAGCAATATAACGTAGGTAACGAACTGTTTGTCTCTTTCGATTCTACGATGGGAAATGAACTGGTAGGCAGTATCACGGACGTGAAACGCGATAAATATGTACTAATTGTAGCCTGGATTTTTGTCTTCGTATTATTGATCGTCGGCCATAAGCAAGGATTGCTCGCGATTGTTAGTTTTGCCATCAATGTGATGATATTGTCACTCGCTTTGGACATCTATGTAAAATATTATGACGTCAGTTTATTGGTCGTCTGTGGGATTTGTATTTTGTTATTCACTGCCATTTCGCTTCTGCTAGTCAGTGGGCGCAGTGAAAAGACCTACGCCGCAATAGCAGCTACGTTGATTGCGACGGTAGTATCACTCTCCATTGTATCCTTCGTCATTTGGATCACAGCAGGAGATGGTCTGCGCTATGAAGAAATGCAGTTTTTGACGCGACCTTATCACACTATATTCATGGCTGGATTATTCATTGGATCGCTGGGCGCCATTATGGATGTGGCGATTACGATGTCTTCCTCTTTGTTTGCGCTGTATGAGAGAGATCGGACAATATCTGTGAAAGCGCTGAGGAAGTCGGGCATTGATATAGGCAAGGACATAATGGGGACCATCACAAGTATTTTATTCTTTGCATATATCAGTGGTTCGATTCCGATGCTAATTCTTTATTTGAAAAATGCCTCGCCAGTAGGGTTTGCGCTTTCGATGAACTTGTCGCTCGAGTTAGCCCGTGCGTTGGCTGGAGGAATCGGGATTGTGTTGACGATTCCGATTGGCCTATACATTACAATATTCTTCATTGAGCGAAAGAGGGCGAGAGCATGAATGTATTAGTATGGCTCGCGATTATTTTACTCGTCTTAATGGTGTGGGTTGGTGGAAAGAGTGGAGTCAGATCATTCTTTTCATTATTTTTAAACTTTGGTGTAGTCTTCTTCACAATGTTTTTTATGCTTGATCCGAATACGAATCCAATTGTCATTACGTTCATTGCAAGTAGTGTAATTGGATGCATCAGCCTTTTTTATATTAATGAAGTAAATAGTAAAACGGTGCTAGCGTTCATTTCTACGATGATTACAATCAGCATCTTATTATTTTTCATTGTATTTGTTTCACAGAAACTGATGATTCAAGGGTTCGGCGAAGAGGGGGAGGAAGCGATTGCTGGGTTGTCACTTTATATTGGAGTGGACTTCGTGAAAATTGGAGCATCGGTCATTATTATGAGTACGATCGGTGCAATCATGGACGTTGCGATTTCCATTGCCTCAACTGTGCATGAAGTTTTCAAGCATACGCCTACCCTCAGCAAGAGAGAGTTATTCAAGTCAGGTGTCAGTATTGGGCGCGATATCCTCGGAACGGATACGAATACTTTATTCTTCGCGTTCTTTGGAGGATACTTGGCGCTACTTATTTGGTTTAAGGATTTACACTATTCAATTGGTGATATCATCAACTCGAAAATATTCAGTTCTGAAATGATTTTAATACTTTGTGCAGGTCTTGGGATTGCGTTAGTCATTCCCATTGCTTCTTGGATGAATGCATATTATTTAGTGCGTACTAGAGAAAAAATTGAAAAGATGTGAGAAGAGGGGAGCTACCGTTAGCTCCTCTTTTTTCATATATACTTACACGAAAGTAGAGAACTTCCACTTTATTAGTAGAACAGGTTCTTATAAAATCCCTATAAACATATAATTTGGATGTTATCACAACATTCAAGTGGTTTATGTATATGAACATTGTGCTAAAGTCTATATGAAATAAATTATTAGACTATTACAATTATAGTCACTAATCAAACGTTTCAAATAGATAATTTACTTTCTATGTTTTCACATCATGTAATCTATTGTTCGTTGATAAAAAACTGGGGGTAAGGACAAATGAGAATGAAGAAAAAGAGTGTACTAGGAGCAATCGGCTTATCTGCCATGCTGATGCTGGCGGCTTGTTCATCGGATAAGGAAGAATCCAAGGACAGTGGCGGAGACGCGGAAGCAAAATCATACGACCTGAAAATGTCTGTCACAGTAAATGATTCATCCACTTGGTATCAGGCGGCGGACAAGTTAGCGCAAGACTTAAAAGAACAAACGGATGGTCGTATCAACATTGAAGTATTCCCGAACGAGCAATTATCAAACGGTGATCAAGGTAAAGGTGTCGAGCTTTTAACAAAAGGACAAACTGACCTAAGTCTTCACTCGACGATTATCTACTCAATCTTGGATGATCGGTTTGGTGTAGCAAGTGCGCCATTCCTATTTAAAGACAAGGATGGAGTAGATAAAGTATTCGATGGGGCAGGAGGAGAAGCAATCGCAGAAATACTCAATGAAAAGAACGTTGAATTACTTGGTTTCGGAGAGAACGGTTTCCGACAGATCACGAATAGTAAAAAAGAAATTAAATCACCAGCAGATATGAAAGGCTTGAAAGTGCGTATTCCAGGAATCACAATGTACACGGATCTTTACCGTGCTTTAGGCGCTGATCCGACTACAATGGCATTCTCGGAAGTCTTTACATCACTTCAACAAGGAACAATCGACGGTCAAGAAAACCCAATCGACGTAATCCACTCGTCTAAGCTAAATGAGGTGCAGGATTACTTGACGACTTGGAACTATTCGTATGACCCGCTAGTACTCGGAATTAATAAGAAGTTATTTGATTCCATGAGTGAAGAAGATCAGGAGCTTGTGAAGAAGTTAGGTAAAGAAGCAGCAGAATTCCAAGTGGAAATGGCACGTGAAAAAGAAGAGAAGCAAATCGCTGAATTGAAGGATGCGGGAATGCAATTCTACGCACCGACAGATGAAGAACTAGCTGAGTTTACAGAAGCAGTACAACCGGTTTACGAAAAGTATGAAGATATTTGGGGTAAAGATTTGCTAGACAAGTTCCAAGATCAATAAGGACTGGAGGGTGGATGTATGGGAAAAATATTCAATAGATTAGAAGAATGGATTGTCGTAATTGTACTGTCCATCATGTCCACCATCGCATTCGTCAATGTGCTATCCAGAGGGTTTGCCAACTATTCATTTTCTTTCACGGAAGAAATTACAGTCAATTTGTTCGTTATGTTAACATTTGTCGGAACAGCCATTGGTGTGCGCAAGTATGCACACCTTGGCTTTACTTTGATTTATGACAAAGGTAATTTGCTGTTAAAGAATATTATTACGATTTTGGTTGGATTGATGATGGTGCTATTATTTTTTATTCTTTTATATTACGGTGTGAAGATGGTGCAATATCAGATGGAAATGGGACAGAAGACGCCTTCACTTGGTTGGCCGCAATGGTGGTTCTCCATGTCGATGCCAATTGGTGCGCTGTTTTGTTTGATCCGTTCCATTCAAGTAACTATTACTGAATTCCGTCAGCAAAATGGGAAGGGAGAGCAGCCAGTATGACAGCGATTATATTATTCGGCGTATTTTTCCTTCTAGTTATGCTTCGTATGCCAATTGCTGTAGCCTTGGCAATCTCCTCCATCGTGGTGCTATTTATGGGCAGTGGATTGTTCGGTTTGGAATTGGTTGCGGACATTATGTATACGAGTGTAGCAAAGTTCACATTGCTCGCCATTCCGTTTTTCATCTTGGCAGGTGTCATTATGGAGCATGCGGGCATTTCGAAGCGACTGATTGATTTTGCGCAAGCATTAGTAGGTCATCGCAAAGGTGGAATTATCTTTGTAACGGTTATGACAGCTATATTTTTTGCAGCAATATCGGGATCAGGCCCTGCTACCGTTGCAGCTATCGGGGGTATTTTGATTCCAGGGATGGTTAAGAACGGTTATAAAACAGAAACAGCGGCTGGACTTGTTGCGAGTTCAGGTGCGATTGGTATTATCATTCCGCCAAGTATTGCTTTTATTGTCTTTGCCGTAGTGGCGGGCGATCAGATTCCGGTATCAATTGGACGTATGTTTATGGCAGGAGTGATTCCCGGTTTACTACTCGGTGTTGGATTTATTGTCGCGGCTATGTTCGTTAGACATCGACAGGAAAAGCGTGAAGGTCCAATATCGGAACAGTACATAATGCAACCAGCAACAAGTGCTGAACGTTTTAAAGCCTTCGGTAAAGCGATCTGGGGCTTATTAATTCCCGTTATTATTTTAGGTGGTATTTACGGTGGGTTCTTTACGCCGACAGAAGCAGCGGTAGTAGCCGTATTTTATAGTTTGTTCATCGGATTCTTCATTCATCGTGAACTAACATTGAAAAAGCTGTATGACATTTTAGTAGCTGCGGGTATTCAGACGGCAGTCGTGATGTTCATCGTCAGTGCAGCGAGTGTGTATGCATACATCATCACAACAGAGCAAATTGCCACACAGATTTCCGATGTGATGCTAAATATTTCAAGCAATAAAATCATTATCTTATTATTGATCAATATCATTTTATTAATTGCGGGCATGTTCATTGATGCCATATCTGCATACTATATTTTCATTCCGATCTTGTTACCAATTGTACTGTTGTTCGATGTGGATCCGACAGTGTTCGGTGTCTTCATGACAGTCAACTTGGCGATTGGGCTTTTCACACCACCAGTCGGTCTCAATTTATTTGTAGCCGCCGGTATATCAAATACTTCCATAGGACAAATATCAAGAGGGGTCTTTCCTTTCGTTGTCTCCTCGGTCATTATCCTATTACTCATTACGTATATACCGCAGATTTCCACATTTTTGCCGGACTTATTAAACATCAAGTAGGTTGGGAGGGGTGCTTGTGAAACTGAAAGGGCAGACGGCAATCGTCACAGGGGCTGCTAGTGGCATTGGCGCCCAAACGGCTCTCCTACTTTCACAGGAAGGTGCCAATGTCGTTTTGGTAGATTCGACGAGCTGCGCACAGACGTTGCAAGCAATTCAAACGAACAGAGGCAAAGCGGTGTATTTGGAATGTTTAGGAGAAGTGCATGACGTAGAGTTTGTGAATGCAGTCGTCGCGAAAGCGTCAGATGTATTTGGGGAATTGCATGTATTAGTGAATAATGTGTGCATATGCAGTACTCGTAATGAAAACAAGCCTAGCCTTGATCAATGGGAGCTTGAGGCAGACAGCAATGCACAAGCTACTGCGTTATTTATTCACGCTGTGTCACAGTACATGATTGAACAGCAGTATGGACGCATTATCAATATTAGTTCTGTTTCAAGTTGTACTAATGAACAAACGTTTAAGGCTTCTAAAAACTCAATTCGTACACTGACGAAGCAAGTAGCTAAAGAACTGAGTGAGTCCAGAATTACATGTAATTCAGTTGCACCTGTATGCACGGCAAATTTAGATGAAGCGACAATCAATCAAACGGGCACAGCGATTAGCATCGCGCAAGCCGTTCTGTACTTCGCCTCATCGGAATCCAGTTATACGACAGGACAAATCTTAAAAGTGGATGGAGGGTATTGTATTGAACCACCAAATTCAAGCGGTGTATGACGAGAAATCGAATCGAATCATCGGTCGTTTGAAGAAGGACATCGATTTGTTTGAAGGAATTCTTGCGGTATGTGCGCAATATGGCGTGGAGGCGGCTCAATTTCAGTGTATCGGCTCGCTCGCGTACGCAACGATTGTGCAACCACAGCAAAATCCCGATAAAAGCTTACAGTATTCTGAACGCATCGTAACCAACACGCCTGTCGAACTGCTTTCAGGTACAGGCTTTATTGGCTTCGACGAAGAGGGGAAGCTGGATATCCACTTTCACGGACTATATGTAGATTGTGATAAACAACTAAATGGTGGTCATTTTCTCAGAGGTGAAAACCCTGTAGCGATTACAGTGGAATTTATTATATTCCCAGTGGCAGATACAGATGTTCAACGGAAGCCGGATAATTTTTCGGGCATTCCACTATTCCACTTTACAAATAAGGAGTGATGGACTTTGGAGACAATTGGAAAACTGGCAATGAAATCAGCGGCGGCCTATCCAAATAAGATTGCTGTGAAAGATGATCGACGCTCTTTTACATTTAAAGAAGTGATGGAACGGGCACTCGCGTTAACTGCATACTTTGAAAAAGCCGGTCTTCGAAAAGGGGACCGTTTTGCTATTTTACTATCCAATCGTCTGGAGCATATTGAAATGGACGTGGCGGCAGCAATTTCAGGAGTCATCAAAGTGCCATTGAATTATCGACTTCATCCGAAAGAGCATGAATATATGCTAGAAGATGCAAGCGTTCAGTTGATCATTGGCGAATCGGAATTGATTGACCCAATTGATACAACGATTCAAGCTTTGATGATCGGTGAAAACTATGAGCGAGCCATTGAACAAGAAATTGGCGCTACATGTACAACAGAAGTGAATGAGGATGATTTATTCGCGATTATGTATACATCCGGTACGACGGGTAATCCGAAAGGCGTCATGCTCAGCCATCGCAATATCATCTCAGGCGCATTATCTCTTGCGCTTGCTTGTGAAACGGATTATGACGACATCATTGGGCATGTGGCACCGTTGACGCACGGCAGTAATTTCCTCTCACACGTAGCATGGTTATATGGTTTAACACAAGTCGTGTTCAATACATTTGAACCAGAAGAATTCGTTCATGATCTCACACGAGAAAAGGTCACAGTGATCTTCCTAGTGCCGACGATGGTTAACTTAATGATCCAGCATCCGAAGTTTGATCCGAAGAATCTATCTACGATTAAGAGTATTAATATGGCTGGTTCACCGATTGCCGCGAGCAAACTTGAGCAAGCACTCGCACTGACAGGACCCATTTATGCGCAGACATTCGGTCAAGTTGAAGCACCAATGTGTATTACGATGATGCCCAAGCGGGAGCTCGGTGATCATCTCGAATCATGCGGACGTGTCGGACCTTTCGTTGACGTGAAAATCGTGAATGAACGAGGTGTAGAATTAACTGCTGGAGAAGTGGGGGAAATTGTCTGTAAAGGTTCACTTGTCATGCAAGGCTATTGGAATAATGAGCAAGCAACGAATGAAACATTACAAGACGGTTGGCTGCAAACGGGCGATCTCGGTTGGAAGAGTGAAACTGGATATGTGCATATCGTAGATCGTAAAAAAGACGTCATCATCTCGGGAGGGGTTAATATTTATCCGAGAGAAGTCGAGGAAGTCCTCAATAAGCATGAGGGAGTTAAAGAAACTTGTGTAATAGGCGTTCCCGATGATAAGTGGGGCGAGAACGTCATTGCGTATGTCGTACCAAATGGTGTTGTGCCTATAACAAATGAAGAACTATTGCAATTATGCCTCGATCATATGGCGAGCTTCAAAAAACCGAAGGAGATTCATATTGTCGACGAATTGCCGAAAAGTTCGTACGGTAAAATATTAAAACGTGAACTACGTAATCAGCACGGGGAGGTGCATTCATGACAAACGTCTATATAGAAGGAGTCGGCATGACGAAGTTCGGGAAATTCATAAATAAATCAATGAAGCAACTGTTGGTTGAAGCATCTATAGAAGCGCTTGAAGACGCAGGGAATCCGAAGGTCGATGCAGTCTTTGTCGGAAATTTCATGGGTGGATCCATTGGAAATCAAGAAATTCTCGGTGCGCTAGTAGCGAATGAACTGGGTCTAGGCTATATCCCTACTGCGAAAGTCGAAGGTGCTTGTGCGTCAGGTGGCATAGCACTTCGACAAGGTATTATGGGGATTGTAAGTGGAGAATACGATACGGTGCTAATAGCAGGTGTGGAAAAGATGAAACATGCTTCGACCGCGGATATAACGCAAGCAATTAATGCTGCCATGGACAACGATTCCAATGAAAAGCAGGCAGGTTTGACATTCCCAGGATTCTTTGGTGTATTGGCAAATCGCTATTTTCATGAAACAGATGCTACGAAAGAACATTTAGCCATGATTGCATTGAAAAACCGTGAACATGCATTGCATAATCCACTCGCCCAATTCCAGAAGCCGACAACGATGGAAGAAATCATGGACGCACGAATCATTACTTCTCCGCTCGGCTTATTTGATTGTTCCCCGACGACAGACGGGGCAGCAGCACTGGTCATCACACGAAAAAAGGGAGCTATTCATATCCGCTCCTCTGCACAAAGTTCTGGCCCTACGCAAATGCAAGACGCGGACGATTTACTTTCATTACCCGCAGTGCGCGAGTCAGGTCGCTTGGCCTATGAAAAAGCGGGCGTCGCTCCTGAAGATATCGATGTCGTGGAAATCCATGACTGTTTCTCGATGACAGAAATGCTTGCAATCGAGGAGCTTGGATTTTTCAACAAACGAGAAGGCTGGTTAGCTGTGGAACAAGGGAGAACGAAAGTGACGGGTGATAAACCAGTAAACACAAGTGGCGGATTACTGTCGCGAGGACATCCAATTGGTGCAACAGGCGTTGCGCAAATTTATCAGCTTGTACGGCAACTGCGCGGCACAGCACCGAACCAAATAGAAAATGCTCGTCTTGCTTTGGCACAAAACTTAGGTGGAACAGGTTCATACTCTACTGTTCATATTCTGGAAAGGTTGTGAAGAGATGAAAGTCTATCAATGCGATCAATGTGAATATGCCAGTGTTTCCAATAAATATCGCTGCCCTAACTGTGGAACTGGGAAATTACAGGAGCAAGATGTTTCCACGAAGGGAACAGTCTACAGTTATACCGACATTCATATCGCGCCCGCTGAATTTGCGCATCTTGCACCTTATACCGTGGCGCTCATACAGTTAAATGAGTCTAAAGCCAAGGTCACCGTTAGAATGGATGCAGTTGTTGAGATCGGGGATGCTGCGGAACTTCATCATATAGAGGATGGAGCGTATATTTACCGTAAGTGCTGAGTAGCAAGTGTAGGTGTATGCGGTAGTCATGGGAATGCTCATTGATTCGCGTTAAGTGCTCATAGTTACAACTTAACCGCTCTATTGCATACCCCAAGCGATCATACTCGGCTTCTATCCGCTCATAGGCATTCAATAATCGCTCTTAGCAATAATGAAACCGCTCATAGAAAATACATACGGACTTCCTCGTAAGGAGGAGAAACACGTGAAAGCTATACAAACTATATCTAAAATTATTTCAAAGTATTTACCGCTTTGGATCGTTCTCTTATCTATCATTGCCTATGTCATTCCGGATACGTTTATTTCGATCCGCCAATTAACAGGCTTCGGATTAGGCACGATCTTCTTTCTGATGGGGCTATCACTTTCATCGGAAAAATTGCTTGAAGTGATTAAAAATCCAAAACACGCTTTACTCGGCGTTTTTTTGAAATGGACAATCATGGTGGGTGTATCCATAGGAGTTGCTTATCTATTCTTCAGCAACCAAGCAGAGATTGCAACCGGGATTATTTTAGCGGGGACAGTACCAAGCGGAACGTCTGCAAATATTTACACATTCATAGCCGGTGGAGAAGTCGCGCTCAGTATTACAATGGCGACATTGGATACATTCATTTCACCTGTACTGACGCCAGTTCTACTGCAGACATTCGCGGGACGCTTTATACCGATTGAATTCTGGCCTTTATTTCTAAATATTATTTACATCGTCTTCTTCCCATTAGTTGCGGGTTTATTGATCCAGTGGAAATTTCAGCGCCAAGTTGAGAAGGTCAAACCATATACGAGTGTCTTGTCTCAACTTGCGTTATTTCTAGTCATCTTATCGGTTATCTCGAATGCTCAACAAGCACTATCTGAGAACTTATCCGTTCTACCGCTTGTATTCGTGGCGGTTACACTACAAGTCAGTATACCAATGGGCGCCGGCTACTTTATCTCGAGATGGCTAGGCGTACCAGAACGCAATGCTCGTGCAATTTTATTCCATACAGGCATTTGCAATACTGCACTCGCTGCAACACTTGCAATGGAACACTTCGGATCACTCGCCGCAGTACCTGCAGTTGCTAATATGGTGATGAATTTGACTATTGGCGCGTTGATGGCAAGTCTATTTGAAAATAAATTTAGGTTAGATAACGAGGAAGTACAGATGGTAAGTGAGGGGTAAAGTGTCGTTTGTCAACATCAGTTCAATGTAAACAGTCTAAAAAACTAGAGATGAATTCCGTAATACACGGTAGTCATCTCTAGTTTTAGTATGGTCTTTATTATAAATAATCACTGTAAGTTTATACGTTGACGTTATTCGTTTTGGGTTCTACCAATAATCCACCGTCACCGGTCATGTATTTATCGATTCCTTCTGAGGCGCGGTACGAAAAAGCACCTACAGTTGCTGTTTGCTGAGGAATTTTTTGTGGAAGGGCGGAGGCACCGACAACGAACAAGTTTTCCATGTCCCACGACTGGAAATAGTTATTGACAGCTGATATGGATGGGTCATCCCCCATCAAGACACCACCACCTGCTTCACCACCGCCTTGTGTATAATTCCAATCTTCCGGTATATCATCCACCTCGACTATATCGGCACCCATTTCTTCCATAACTTCCGCTAACTTTTCTCTTCCGAACTTTCTCAATTCCTTTTCATGGTCCGTAAGAGTCATCGTTACACGTAAAAGAGGGTCCCCAAAACTATCTTTGTAAGTAGGATCGAGATCCATATAGTTAAATGACCAACCGTAATTAGGTGGCTTAAAGTGAAGAGAAAGATTTCTATTTGTATAATGCAACGACTTCTCCTTGAATTCTTTACCCCATCTAGGTGTACCTTTAGGGACTGCATTATAGCCAATCGCATCTTCACCATGTAACCTAAATTCAACGATTCCTCCACCAATGAAGTTTAGATCAGTCGTATCTAGATTATCACTGTCAAAATCACTGAAAGTACCTCCAAGTGCACCTGCACCCATCGCCAAGTTAAATTTTTTGTTTTCAAAGAAACCTGTGGCTACACCGCTACTTGAACCAGTAAATCCACCAGCATTTTTACCGATGACCCCTGTTTTAGTTTTAGGATCGTACGGAGTTCCGATTTCCGATAGAAGCATTAATTTATTGTTGGAAAGTGTGTACCCTGCAAGCACTACAACGTCAGCAGGTTGTTCATACTCTTTTCGTGTTTTCATATTTACATAAACAACGCCTGTAGCTTTCCCGTTCTCATGAAGTACTCGGCGAACATACGCATTCGGTCTGAGATCGTAGTTTCCAGTTTCTCTTGCTGTAGGTATTACAGTGACTAATGGATCGGATTTTGCACCAAAATCACATCCATACCTCATGCAATATGAACAGTATTGACAAGCATTGATTGTTTGTCCATCTGGATTTTCGTATCGTTCCGTAACGTTACCAGACGGGATCTGAAAAGGATGGTACCCTAGATTTCTTGCTGCTTCTTTAAATAGTTTGATTGCGGGTACTTCTTTTGTAGGCGGTGTAGGATAATCTGAGCTCCGCGGGGCGCCAATCGGATCTTTTTCACCAGATGTTCCTGCCATCTTTTCAAATTGATCATAATATTTTTCCATCTCGTCGTAAGTAATTCCCCAATCTTGCAAGAACATCTCTGCTGGAATTTTATCTTCTCCATATTTTTCTATCGTTTTAGTCCGTGCTTCAAAATCAAACTGAGTAGCACGATGTGTCACACCTGACCAATGAGAACCACTGCCGCCGACATTGGTACCTTCGTAGTTTTCTTTTTGAGTTCGTAGAGGAGAGGCTTCCTCATTTTCATTTCTACGGCCGGTGATAGTCTGTATAGTATGGTCTTCCATCATGTCGTATCTAGCATCATAGCGTAATGCATCCTTTGAACCAACGAAGTCGCTAATAGACTGTTCTTTACCACGTTCTAGACCCACTACATTGTATCCTTTTTTAGTTAGTTCGGCAGCGACTATTCCGCCAGCCCAACCAGCGCCTACGACTACGACATCTACTTTCTTCATTTTTTCAGCCACTAGATCTCCCCCTTTAAACAGTTATGACTTTCCTTGTTTTGATGATGGTTGATAGTCTGTTAAACTCACTGGGTCAAGTTTTTGGAATTCTTCAGAATCAATTAAATCTACATAGCTCGCGCGAATGCCTGGATGTTCCTTCATTTTCCACCCCTGCATATCTTTATTGCCTCCGTACACAGGATCGGAATAAGCACCTTCTATTGTCATTTGAAGTAATAGATTAAAGAATATCCGCGAGCGGACCCCTTCCATTTCTATTTTATCGTCTTCGAAGTCTTGTAAAATGGCATCTTGCTGTTCTCCGTCAATATTCTCGAATCTCTCGCCATGACGATCTTCACTCTCAGAATTTATTTTTCGAAGACCTTCAATAAATACTTCGCCCCGATTCATGAGTGTTTGATACGTATCGACATTCGATACTGGCCGCAGGGGACCGTCCATATAATCTTTTCTATTCGAGCCGTAGTCCCCAGCGAGTTGTTTATCGATAAAGTAAGGCACATCTAGTCCAATGGCACCCGGTCCGTTATCATTCTCTGGATAAATACGTTCCGTTGCTTGTTCTAAAACTACGAAATCCGAAAACCTAGTAAAGTACAATCTTGCTCTTGCGGGGGAGGGGCTTTTCGCTTCACTCGAAGGCGCATTTGAGTTATTAGATTGATTAGATCCAAATTCTCTTGTAAATAAACCGCCAAGAATTGACCCACCTGCAACACCACCCACGACCATGCCAGTATTTTTCATAAACCGGCGTCTACTAGGATCTTTTGCAGCGCTTACATTTTCAGGTGACCCTGTGCTATTGCGTTTCTCATCAGACACTGTATCTCCTCCTTCGAAAAATGCTATATGCAAAGTATTCAGTCTATTAGTCTCATTTACCCTAATATTTATGTTATAAACTATAATGTTTTTACACTTCTGCTGTGATATTGTGAGTATTGAAATATAATTCGACTAACAATATCGCCTGCCTTATATGAAAACATAGGTATACTAATATGTATTTGAGCATGCGATTCTTTTGACGGTAATCAAAAAGTCGCTTTAACCCCTTGTCTCCAAGTAACTCTTCATCTGACCATAGGTGAGTTAATGGTCAATATACTCAAAACACAACAAATTCCCACTTAATACTGAGTGATGAATGCTAGCATCCTTTATCAAGTTTTAAAACTTGGAAAATTAATGACAAATTTATGTTTTCATATATGGAAATGATATACTTACTGTACAAACATTAATAATTAGAATAGAGTCATTGGTAAGTAGAATGGTTAATTTTATGTAACTTGTCGTGGGGTAGGACGTATAGATAAGTGAAGTAGGCTATTCAACAATCTGGGCCATATTGTTGAGTAAAGTAAACACATATTTATTTACCTAAATTGCAATATTAAGTTAGCCACTTAGATAAAATCCAGTGTATGTATGAAGGGGGCTGTTATCCCTCTATCGATAATCTCTTTTTGAAAATACTAAGCTAACCTAGCTAACTCTTGTTCAAACAAAACGG
>NZ_PDYW01000037.1:0-16299 GCF_002743245.1 Sporosarcina sp. P26b | reverse complement strand
TCAAATAAGGGGCCAGGTGAATGGGGAAAGTTCTTGGGTGACCCAACTCTGACTACTGCAATCCTAGATCGTCTTCTTCATCGCAGCGAAATTCTTACATTTAGTGAAGAGCAGGATAGCATTCGGATGAAATATAGAAAAACCCTTTTTACAGAATGAAGTGTTGAGTCTTAATTGATGAAAACTGTTGAAAGTTATTTATCGAAAACTGTTGAATTCTACTTGACGGTTACACTTATATCACTGCTATTCAGACCATTAGGAGTCCTTAGGCAATAGGAAGTCATAGACTACATGGCTGTTATGCAGATGCCTAGTCCACTATGTCATCACAACAGACTCACAAGCTTGGCAGAAACTTCTACAAGCCTATTATGGTTGCCCTGATTGATATAGGTGTAACATTAACCCCAGGTTAAAGTTGTAGCCACTGAGCTTATCGCATCGTTTATGATAACAATAAACTTCTTACATTACACATCTACCAATTTCCAATACTTTGTAGTGCCATTTATAATCGCTAGAGATTTCAACCATTAAGAATGGGGAATGAATATGTATCCCTATGTAGATTCCAATGGACTCCATTGTGGTCACGATAGAAGCACTAATTTAAGTTTGATTAAAACTATGGCAGGAATGATACTTATGTATTCAATTGTCTGCAACAGCCATGAAAAGAAAGGGAATCAAGTTTGCAGTTTAAATTCTCTGATTACCCTTATAGTTGACTACGCCCCAAGAGTAAATCTCACTCGTGAAGAGCTACTAGAGTTCATCGTCAATGTCATTTGCAAACAACTAAGTATCTCTGATGTTCAATTAACTTTCAACCAAAAAGGTAATAACTGGATTGCTATTGGATGATTTATTCTTTAAAGGGCTTGTATGAAGAGCTGCATACAAGCCCTTTTTGTTATACCTCCTCCATAGACCCCCCGTAACCACGATTAGATAACCTCTACAAAATGATTCTTCTACTCTAAGGTGCTATAGGCACGTTAAATGGTTCTAGGAGCATGGTACGAATATTATTTGTGACATGCTCAATATTGAAATGATAAAACTTTGCATCACACTTTATATCAGCTATGACTAAGCTCTTTCAATTAATTTGTATTACTTTATAAAGTTCTTGGGGACGTTGCGATTTTTGAATTGTTTTATCTCCCGCTTCGCTCCCGATAAATTCAATTCGAAAAACACACTTTTCGTCCGTCCCCAAACCCCTCGACGAGATAATATACTCTACCATCAAACCCTAAGACAAAATGAACCATGTGCTTATTAAGGATAGTGTCTATTTTGTCTCAAACTCTTTTAAAGTGTAAATTCTAGTCTGCTTCTTCTTTCCATTTGTATCTGTTACATAACCTTTGTAATTTATAAATTCAAACCGATATCCTTCATCTGATAATATTCTGTTAGCAACTGCAAAGTCTTTCACTACTTTTTTAGTACTAGGATTCTTCAACTTTAATTCTTCTAATACTACTTTTGCTTCTGAAGATGAATAAAATTCAACATCAACGTATTTCTTTAAAATTGATAACTTCCTTTTTCTGTCTTCTAGAAAATCATGTATATATACCTTATCTTGGTAGTTCAATAGGTTAACAATTTCTTTTAAATAACCTTGGGGCTGTTGTACATAGCGTCTATATCTTCTTAAATTAGTTGCTGATTTTATATACTTCATATTGTTTACTTTGACTTCCCCAGAAGCATCCATATAGAATATGTCGCTCATTCCTCTTCGCCTTTTAACTTTATTATCAGATTCAATAGAAGCGCCATAAAAGAGTTTTCCCGCTTCTACTCGTTCAGCTTCCATACTAGCATATCCATTTATTTGTTGATTGGTATAATTTCTGAACAACAGATTGACCTTCTCTTCTATATTACGAGACAACCTTTTTCTACCCAAGCACTGGATAAATGTATCCGTATCTAACATATCAATTATAATGTGATTAATGCTATTATCTTTGATATCGACGCCTACATCTAATACTGAAGTCGCAATTAAAAATAGAGAATCGAATGTTGAGCTATTTATAATAGTATCCACTTTACATTTATCAACAAACTCATGGTAATCACTCTGCTCTCCACAAACAAACGTTGCATACTTTTCATACTTCTTAAATATGTCATACGCCTTCCTAGCACTTTGAATAAATACCAATGTCTTACGATTGTTTTTTAGTAACCAATCCATTGCTTCACATAAATATTCATCAGACTGATATGCTGACATTTTTTGAACATAACTATAATCATGTATTAAGCTGTATCGAATTAGCTTTCTCTCTTTATAGAACTTTTCAATAAAACTTATAGTAGCTTCACCAGTTGCGCTTAAAAGCAATGTAATAGCATTAGTAGCTGATAAAACATGTGTCAATGACATATCAGTATAGTGGTTGAATTGTGAATCACCTAAAAAGTAGTGTGACTCATCACATACTACATATTTGTAAGCATTTAGCCATTCATTGTTACCACCATGTGCCTTACAAATAACCTCAATACTTTGATACATCTTCACGGTTATATTTGTAATGCCCTCTTCTTCAAGAGTAGCTTCAATTTGCTCTTTCAATTTAACCCTAGGTACTAGGTAAAGAATCAGTTCACCATTTCGTTTGGCATACTCCGCCAATGTTTCTCGTACAAAATAACTTTTACCACTCCCTGTTCCACCCGAAATGTCTACAATATCGCCCTTTTGCCACAGTTGATAACTGTCGCCAATCTCATCAGTAATTGTGTGTTTAATTTGGTTATTTAGCATAATTAAACTCCTTTTTTCTTTGAAATAAAAAAGAGTGCAAGCATTAGCTCACACTCAAATTAACTGTTTAGGCAACAATAATTCTAGAACCTTTTGATACCCCTACTATTTTTATACTTAAGTGCCAAAAACACTCCGCTTTCTAATTATCTATATATTATATTATGAAATTACACATAAATCAACAAAAATACGAACATTAGTACTCACAACACTAATAATTATTCGTTTTTATACATTAGGAATACAAAAACTGCCTATATCAAAGACACAAGTAATCTTGAGCCTATGACATAGACAGCCACTAAAATTTATAGATACTCCCTTAAATTCTTCGCTATTTTTACAACGTCCGAATCGGGATACTGTGTAGGTGTAGATTAATGTCTCCTTTAGTAGTTTATATATCCAAATTGTTCAACGGATTGTGCTTATCGTTTTGCTCTTTCAATTCATTCCCCCACATAGCAACATAACGCATTGTTACATTTATATTCTTGTGTCGCATCATCTTCTGTATTGCAAATGCAGACATGCCGCTCATTGCTAGTCTATGACAAAATGTATGTCTAAAAGTATGTGGACTCACTCGGACATCCTTAAAGTTCATATGGTTTTGTAGGTTCTTAAACACCAACATAATAGAGTTGTCTGTCATAGGGGTGTTATCACGGTTCAGAAACACATACTCGTTCTCCACACCAAAGAAGTTCTTACAAAACACCTTGTATACTGATAGTTCTTTAACTAGCTTTTCAGTTATGAATACAGTTTCATATTGACGATTCTTTCCGTGAACACTCATCGTTACATTAGGCATATCAATATCTGACCACTTGAGATTTATTGCCTCTTTACGTCTCACTCCAGTTCCTAGTAGCAGCATGATTAACAAATAGCCTCGGTAACTGAAGTAACTCTTCTCCTTGCGTCTCAAACTTCGATAGTAAGCTAACATTTGATATATTTGCTCATCAGTAAACACATCAATCTTTACATCGTCCGTCTGTAATTTAACTTTATGAGCTACGTTTTCACTAACTATTTTTTCTTCGATTAAGTAATTGAAAAATGCTCGAATTCTCATAATTTTTGTATTAATTGTACTTGGCTTATTACCTCTCTCCTGACAATCCACTAGGTAACCGCGCACATGACTTTGTGATACCTCTTCAATGTTAATGACACCACGTTCAAGGCAATAGTCGATAAACAGCCCTAGCGTCCTCTCATAGTTTCCAATGTTCACTTGCGTTGTGTTCTTAAACTTTCTGTCTGCTAAAAAATCTTGATATGCAAATTTCAAAAGCATAAAAATAACCACCTCTCCAATTTTTCTGAGAAGTGGTTATTCCTATACTAATTAATTATGAACGAGACAGCTTCACAAAACAGCATGAGTTTTCCTTACATCATGCCGCCCATTCCACCCATACCGCCCATATCAGGCATACCGCCACCTGCTGGTTCTGGTAGGTCTGCAACAACAGCTTCAGTAGTCAAGAACATAGCTGCTACAGATGCTGCGTTTTGTAGTGCGGAACGAGTTACTTTCGTTGGATCCACGATACCCGCTTCTACCATGTTAACCCATGTGCCTTCTGCTGCGTTAAAGCCTACGCCGACTTCTTCGCGCTTCAAGCGATCTACGACGATAGAACCTTCAAGGCCTGCGTTTGTTGCGATTTGACGTACTGGCTCTTCAAGTGCACGAAGTACAATTTTGATACCCGTTGCTACGTCGCCTTCAGTATCTTCAAGTAATGCTTCTACTTTCTTGTAGACGTTAACTAGTGCAGTACCGCCACCAGATACGATTCCTTCTTCAACTGCTGCACGTGTAGAGTTCAATGCGTCTTCGATACGAAGTTTACGCTCTTTCAACTCTGTTTCAGTTGCAGCTCCAACTTTGATAACTGCTACACCGCCAGCTAGTTTAGCTAAACGTTCTTGCAATTTTTCTTTGTCGAATTCAGAAGTAGTTTCTTCCAATTGTGAACGGATTTGGCCAACACGTGATTCGATAGAACCTGCGTCACCGCTACCTTCTACGATTGTTGTATTGTCTTTTGTAACTACAATCTTCGCTGCGCGTCCTAGTGATGTAAGGTCAGCAGATTTCAGATCAAGTCCTAGATCTTCTGTGATTACCTGTCCACCAGTTAGGATTGCGATGTCTTCAAGCATAGCTTTACGGCGATCACCGAAGCCAGGAGCTTTAACCGCTACCGCATTGAATGTACCGCGAAGTTTGTTAACAACTAGTGTAGCTAGAGCTTCACCTTCAACATCTTCAGCGATAATCAACAATGGCTTACCTTGCTGAACAACTTGTTCAAGCACAGGAAGGATTTCCTGGATGTTATTAATTTTCTTATCTGTAATCAAGACGTATGGATTATCAAGCACTGCTTCCATTTTGTCTGTATCTGTTGCCATATAAGCAGATGCGTAGCCACGGTCGAATTGCATACCTTCTACTACATCCAGCTCTGTTACGAAGCCTTTGGATTCTTCGATTGTGATAACACCATCGTTACCCACACGCTCCATTGCTTGTGAAATCAACTCACCGACTTCTTCATCTCCAGAAGAGATAGCCGCAACTTGTGCGATTTCTTGTCTAGTTTCGATTTCATCGGAAACACTTTGAAGGCCTTCAACTGCTGCGATTACCGCTTTTTCGATTCCTTTACGGATACCGACTGGGTTTGCGCCAGCTGTTACGTTCTTCAAACCTTCACGGATCATTGCTTGTGCAAGGACTGTTGCTGTTGTTGTTCCGTCGCCTGCGATGTCATTTGTTTTAGATGCAACTTCTGCTACTAGCTTTGCGCCCATGTTTTCGAATGCATTTTCAAGCTCAATTTCTTTTGCAATTGTTACACCATCATTTGTAATCAGTGGTGAACCGAATTTGCGCTCAAGTACGACGTTACGACCCTTTGGCCCAAGTGTTACTTTTACAGCGTCTGCTAGTGTATCTACACCGCGGAGCATTGCGGAACGTGCATCTTCGTTAAATTTAAGTTCTTTAGCCATTGTATTTGATACCCTCCAGAATTTTCTATTTGTCTACTACGTTTACGTTTTAATTAATTAGCCAATAATTGCAAGAATATCGCTTTCACGAAGGATCAAGTATTCAGTACCTTCATACTTCACTTCAGTGCCTGCGTATTTAGAGAAGATGATGCGGTCGCCTTCAGTTACTTCAAGCTCGACACGCTGTCCGTTCTCAAGAACACGGCCTGTACCAGCAGCGATTACTTTACCTTCTTGTGGCTTTTCTTGTGCAGAGTCCGGTAGAACAATACCGCTTGATGTTTTTTCTTCTGCTTCGATTAATTCGATAATGATACGGTCACCTAGTGGTTTCAACAAATGAAACAACCTCCTCGAGATAATGGGTAGTTTTTATTTTTCTTAGCACTCACTTACAACGAGTGCTAACACAACTCTTATATTAAAGAATTTCACACATAATTGCAAGTAAAAGCGTTCGACATTTTCTTCTTTTGCCAAACGTCTTTTTTCGCGTTAAACTATTCATCATGTATGGAAGAAAGGTTGTGCACCGTGAAAAACTGGATAGTTGCTCTGATGATCTTCGTCTCATATGTGTTGCTGCAGATCGGCAGCATTTTTCTTGCCCCTGAATTAATTGTTTACTTCACTGGCAAAAACTTGTCCAAAGCAGAAGCTTTGTCGCAAGGATTCGCATGGACGTTATTTATCACGCAAGGTATCGCTGCACTCATAGTTGCTGCGATTCTATTACGAAATAAAAAGTTCTTACCCGTGTTTAAAGGAAAGCCATCCGGTTTCGGAAACGTCCTGCTATGGGGAATACTTGGTTTCTTCCTCGCGATGGCTGGACAGATTATTGGTGCTGCGATTGAGTCCATGTTCGGTGTAACTGCAGGCTCCGAGAATACGGAGTTACTGTCGAACATCGCAAAGACAGCGCCAATCATCATCTTTGCCATGGTGTTGTTTGCACCGTTTCTTGAAGAAGTCGTGTTCCGTCGGATTATCTTCGGTGGCTTGTACAACAAGACAAACTTCTGGGTCGCTGCGATTGTCAGCGCCATCGTCTTCGCTGCTGTACATAATGAGCTACAGCATTTGTTGATGTACTTGATGCCGGGTCTTGCGTTCGCATTCGTCTACTATAAGACTAAGCGACTGCTAACCCCGATGATTGCCCATTTCCTGATGAACAGTTTCGTCACTGTCGTGCAATGGAATGCGGATAAGCTGCAACAATTACAAGATATGCAGCAGGGTATCATATTATTCCTGCAATAAAAAAATCTCCCCGACAATGGGGAGATTTTTTACTGTGGGTATGTTGAGAATTCGGTGAGTGTGAAGGCACCGTTAATCTGCGCTCCAGGCGGACGCGTTCCGCGGGCACGGCTTCAATCTCCTCGTCACTACGTTCCTGCGGGGCTTTCAGCTCGCGCTATTCCCGCTGGAGTCGCCGCCTTCCACTCCGATCAACTAGCATCTTTTCTAATTATAGTAAGTGAGAAAATCATCCTATACTCACAATCCCAAAACCGTAAACCAAGTGCACACTTACTACTTCTTACTGCGCCGCCATAACCTGAACCATCTTATCAATATCAGGCCTAGCTGTTCCTTTAACATTCTCTGTCAAAATACTGAAGATCAACTCTTGTCCACCCTTCGTCTTTACATAGCCAGACAATGAATCTGTGCCATTCAGAGAGCCTGTCTTCGCGTATACTTTGCCCTTGACTACAGGGCTTGTCAGACGGTTGCGCAACGTTCCTCCAAGCATGCGATCATTGACGCCAGCAATGGGCAGTGAACGCTCAAATGCCGTATACCAATCTTTGGACTGAGCTGCATATAATACTTCCGCAATCTTCTCGGATGGAATTTTATTCTTATGAGACATACCTGAACCGTCCTCTAGATAAATTCCCTTTGTACTAATACCATCCTTTTCTAACGTTTCCCTAACAACACGCAAGCCGGCATTCCAACTCCCGTCATTATATACTGCGCGACCCATGGATTTTGCCAAGATTTCCGCATGGGAGTTGTTGCTGTATTTCATAAATGGCATCATTAAATAAAACAGTGACATCGATTCTTTCTTTGCAAGTAATTCTGCGTTTGCAGGTGTCTTGCCACGTGTGACACGTGCTGTTGGCTGAAGCTTGATGCCTTCTTTGGCCAGTGCGCGTTTGAAAACGTCTGCTGTATAGGCGGTCGGATTCGATACCGTTACCCATTGACGCTTACCATTTGAGTTAAGTGGTACGTTTCCTGAAACAATGATCGTATTCGTACCTTGTTGACGACTCATTGTTACCGTGTTGCGTTGATTTTTCGGTACTGTCCGTGTGCGGTTGACTACTTTTACGATGTCCGTATGTGGAGTCAATGTGACCGCTCCCGCTTTACCATTTCTTGTCGGCTTCGCTTCAACAATTGTCGTACCTGCATCGTAATCTTTATTTGGTGAAATCGTCAGTGCCGAAATTTGTGCTGCATAGTAATACGTTTCATCTGATTTATAAATACCTGGTGATAGACGCTGCGTGTCAAACCACGTATCGTCCGCCACAATATGTCCGGTTACTGTATGAATTCCTGATTCCCGCATTTGTCTTGCTAGACGGAGTAAATCAGATTCTAGTAATGTCGGATCTCCTGTCCCGCGTAAATAAAGATGACCGTCAAGAACACCGTTTTTTATCGTGCCGTTCGTCAAGACATCTGTGTCGAATGTATAGTCTTTACCGAGCACTTCAAGAGCCGCTGTACTTGTTAACACTTTAACATTCGAGGCAGGTGTAACTCCTTGATTGCCACGATATTGATAGATAATACGATTCGTATTTGCTTCACGTACGACGACACTGCTTCGTGTACCACGCATACGTTGACTAGTAATAACTTGATTGATACCGACTTCCATCGCTTTATAAGACTGCTGTGCAGCAGCAACTTGAACGCCTGCAACAGGAGTCGTAACACTCGCCATAAGCAACATTGCACCTAACAACCACTTGCTCCATCTGTTTGGAGTCTTTTTGCTGTTCACTAGATTTCATTTCCCCCTACTCATTCTATTCTTAGATAGTTTACCATAGGGCTACTGGTAAATGAACCCATCTCCGACCTTTATTATGTAAACGTAAAAATCCTCCTGCGTGAGCAAGAGGATTTGTGTGGTTTAGTTATCATCTGTTTTATTCAGCACTTCGTCAATTTGACGCTGTTGCTCTGCCTTCACTTCTTCCATCTGGCGCAGTCGTTCGGACTTCTCAAACTTCCTGTAGCCTAGACGTGAAATCACGATACTGATCTCATATAAGATGAATAGCGGAACCGTGGTGAATAAATGCGATACAATGTCCGGTGGTGTAATGAACGCAGCAAGTACGAATAGAACAAAGTACGCAACCTTCCGTATTTTAACAAGTACTTTAGGTTGCAACACACCGAGACGGGATAAAAACAATATGACGATCGGTAATTGAAAGACAAAACCAAACGGCAATAGTAGTGAGAATAAAAAAGAAAAATACTCATTGATACCGATTGTCTGCTCAATGTTCAATTGACCTGACAGATTAATCATGAATTTCATCACGTACGGTAGCAATACAAAGTAAGAGAAACTAATTCCTGCTAAAAACAGGAGAAAAGCAAACGGTATATACGATAGCGTGACACGTCGTTCTAAGTCACGAAGACCTGGTGAAATAAAGGCCCAAAATTGATACATGATGACCGGTGAAATAATAACAATCGCAAGAAATACTATAACCTTCAAATAGATCACGACTGGATCTACGACGTTAAATGCATTTAATGTGACTTGTTCAGCCGGTGTATCGAATTGTATAAAATTGATCAGCGGCTTCGCTAAGAAGAAACTGCCAATTGCCCCAACAATAAAGAAAACGACGATTACCATCAGCCGTTTTCGAACTTCATCTATATGTTCAATGATTGTTAAGTCTTTATCTGCCATCAGAATAACACCCTAACTCAGCGCACTTCTTCTTTCTTGTCTTCAACCTTTTTTACGTCATCTTCGTCGTCTGTAAGGCCTTTAGTTGCGTTTTTGAACTCGCGCAATGAAGAACCGAACGCTTTACCGATTTCAGGTAATTTCTTAGGACCAAATATAAGCAATGCAATCACAGCGATAATCAGTAAACTTCCGATACCTGGAGCCATGTTGGCCACCTCCTCATAATATGTCTATTCTACATGAAAACCTATGATTTTACTATCACAGTGTTATGTAATTTGTGAATCTTTTACGTCTGTTTTAATGAGATAAATCAATGTTTGCAACTCTACGGACAAGTCAATGGTCTGGATGCGGATTGTATCTGGTACCGCTAAACGTTCAGGTGTGAAATTTAAAATCCCCTTCACGCCTGTTGTAGCAAGACGGTCTGTCAATTCCTGTGCAACGCGTGATGGAACAGTCAATATCACCATTTCAATGCCCAGTTCTTTAATTTTCTCCTCGATACGATCAGGCGGATAGATAGGAATATCGTTCTTCAATTCTCCATCATGCGGTGCTTTCGGATCGAACGCCACGACAATTTTCGTGTTATGGATCTTCTGAAAATTATATTTCAAGAATGCATTACCGAGACTACCTACCCCGATTAAAGCAACTTTGGTTTCTTCATCCTGATCAAGGGTTTCACGGAAGAACTGCAATAAGGAATCAACGTCGTAGCCGTATCCTTTACGTCCAAGCGCTCCGAAATGGGAAAAGTCTCTTCTAATCGTCGCCGCATCAATTTTCATCGCTTCACTTAATTCTCCCGATGATATGCGTTGTACGCCTTTGTCTGCATAATTTCTCAAAAATCTATAATATAGAGGCAATCGTTTAGATGTTGCCTGTGGAATTCTAGGTTTACTCACGCTGTGCCGAACCTCCATTGTTACTTCAATGACCAACCCATGAACAAAGGTATAGCCGCTTTTATCGTACAGCACAACGAGATTATTGTAAAGCCGATTATTGCATGGTGCGCTCCGTTCCATTAAACTGATAAGGAATAGAGGTGTGGGACTTGATTATTTTACAAGTGAATGGACTGACCAAGTCTTTTTCAGGTACGAATCTACTGGAGAATGTCCGTCTCGAAGTACAACATCGGGATCGTGTCGCACTCGTCGGACGAAATGGTGCCGGAAAATCGACATTATTAAAAATAATAGCAGGTGAACTATCCGCGGATGAAGGCGATATTATGATTCCAAAGGATATACGCATGGGCTATCTTGAACAGCATAGCGGGCTGGATTCGGAGCTAACGATTTGGGATGAAGTGATGACAGTATTTGCACCACTTCGTGAAAAAGAAAGTCGTTTGCGTACGTTAGAACATGAAATGGCGAATCCTGCAGTGTATGAGGATACCGATCGTTACGCACGCGTAATGACCGAGTATGATGAGCTTCAAATCGCTTTTAAAGAAGCGGGAGGTTATCAGTTTGAAGCCGATGCCCGTTCTGTTCTTCACGGCATGCGCTTTTATCCCGACGATTTCGAGAAGCCGGTGCACTTACTGTCAGGCGGTCAAAAAACGCGTCTTGCACTTGCACGCATGCTGCTGAGCAAGCCGGACCTGTTGATACTCGATGAACCGACGAACCACTTGGACATCGAGACACTGAACTGGCTGGAACGTTACTTGTCGGGCTATGAAGGTGCCATTTTAATTGTTTCTCATGATAGGTACTTCCTCGATAAAGTAGTTACAACCGTATATGAAGTATCACGACGAAAAGTTTCAAAGTACAGCGGAAATTACAGTTCATACCTAGATGAGAAAGCAAAGAACTATGAACGTGATCAGAAGTTGTTTGTTCAGGAAAAGGATGAACGTGCGAAACTCGAAGAATTTATTCAAAAGAATATTGCGCGTGCATCCACTTCCAAAATGGCGAAGAGTCGACGCAAACAACTTGAGCGCCGCGAATGGATGGACTCTCCTGACGGTGACGAGAAATCCGCCAACTTCTCCTTCTCGCTCGATCGACCAAGCGGTAACGATGTACTATCGCTAGACGATGTGAAAATTGGCTATGACGAAGTGCCTGTATCAAAGCATATTAATCTGCGAATTTATAAGGGAGACCGCGTGGCATTCGTCGGACCGAACGGTGTAGGCAAGTCAACTTTACTCAAAACTATAGTAAAGCGCAACGAACTGCTAGGTGGAGAAATCCGCTATGGTACGAACGTCCAATTTGGTTACTATGATCAAAACCAAGCAACACTCATCGGTTCTGGCACCGTTTTGCAAGAAATCTGGGATGACTGGCCTTTGATGAATGAAAAAGATGTACGCTCATTACTTGGACGATTCCTGTTCACAGGCGACGATATAGAAAAACTCGTCACGTCGCTATCAGGCGGAGAGAAAGCTCGTCTTTCATTGGCACAACTAATGTTAGAGAAGTCCAACACGTTAATCTTGGACGAGCCGACAAACCATCTAGATCTCGACAGTAAAGAGATTCTAGAAAATGCGCTTGACGACTTTCCAGGAACCATTCTGTTCGTGTCACATGACAGGTATTTCATCAATCGACTCGCAACCAAAGTCATCGAAATGAGTGATGACGGTGCAGTTGAATACCTAGGTGACTATGATTACTACATTGAGAAGAAAACAGAAACAGAGGAAATTTTAGCAGCTACACAACTTGAACAGCGCGCCAAAGAACCCATCATCAAAAAAGAAGTGGCTAACAAAGAAAACCAACGTCACGAGCGTAAACTAACTAGGGCAATCACGGACATAGAGAAAAAACTCGAAGCTCTCGATGTAGAGATCGAGACATTACAATTGAAATTACTAGAACCCGAACTAGCGAACGACCATATCGAACTTATGGACATTCAACGTCAAATCGATGAAACTCAAGCTATACATGACGAACAATCAGAAGAGTGGCTAATGCTTCAAGATGAACTAGAAAATCTATAATTACGAAACGGACTTTCAATTGAAAGTTCGTTTTTTATTTTGGATTGGATATGTACAAAAATTACGTATCTCGTCTATGCGATTACAACCCACTCCTGACACAACGAATACAATGAATTGGCGAAAAACTCCTCAACTTCATTCGACATATCGCGACATAATCCATCGTATTCTATCAATCATTCGCCTTTTTCAACTTTTAACTAGAAAAAGTTTCTCAAAATCAAATTTATTTCTCCACAACCTTTTCCACAGAGAAAATCCCCATTTGAACACATATGAACATAGTTATCCACGTTGTCCACATTTAATTGTTTAATAATCCACATAGTTATCCTATATGTATACGCTTACCATTCACATGTTACATATGTTACCCACAATCTATCCACAAATTGTGCATAAGTACGAATGTTCTCTATTGACAAATGAATATTCGTCTAACAAAAAAACACACAATTTGCTGAAAGTTAGCAAACTGTGTGCATCTTATTTAATTCCATGATTTTAATGGCATTCCAGGTCGACCATTCATACTAGAATCACTTCGAACGCCACTTTTCCACATCTCATAACCAGCTGCCGCAATCATCGCAGCATTATCTGTGCATAAGGAAATGGGTGGTACATAAAAAGGAATCTCCTCTTGTTCAAGCGCTGCAGTCAATGATTTTCGCAATCCTTGATTGGCTGCAACTCCACCTGCCGCAATCACTTGCTTCACACCATATTCTTTTGCCGCTTTCACCGTTTTGACCGTCAGTACATCCACGACACTCTGCTGAAATCCAGCAGCAACATGATCGTGATTGATCTTCCCGCCTTTTTGCTCAATATTATGCTTATAATTGATAACCGCGGATTTCAATCCACTAAAACTAAAATCATACGATTCCTTTTCTAACCAAGCACGAGGAAAATCGATACTTTCATCGCTAGCCAACGCTAAACGATCCACTTGAGGACCTCCTGGATAAGGCAAACCAAGGACACGAGCCACTTTGTCATACGCCTCACCTGCCGCATCATCACGCGTTTCACCGATCAATTCAAATGAACCATGTGACTTCATAACAACGAGCTCTGTATGACCACCTGAGACGATCAGCGCCAATAGCGGAAACTCCATCTCATGCATTAACTGATTGGCGTATACATGTCCTGCAATATGGTGCACACCTATCAGTGGTAATTGGTTTGCAAATGCAAAAGCCTTTGCAGCATTGATACCAATCAACAAAGCTCCTACTAATCCAGGTCCCTCGGTTACAGCAATTGCTTCCAAATCACTTGGTACTAATTTTGCTTCTTTTAATGCTTCCTCTATCACCAGTGTAATTTGTTCGACATGCAGACGGGAAGCGATTTCTGGCACCACACCGCCGAATTGCTTCTGCTGCTGAATTTGTGACGATACAATCGAAGAAACAATTTCCGTTCCGTTTTTCACTACAGAGGCTGCAGTTTCATCACAGCTTGTTTCAATACCTAAAATATAATGATCTTTATTCATTAGAATTCCACCCACATGACGAGCCCATCTTCATGGTCGTCTGTATAATAGTTTTTCCTGATTCCGCCTTCTTGAAAACCTAGCTTACGATACAACGTCCGTGCCGGTTCATTACTTACACGTACTTCAAGCGTCATAGTCTTTACTTCATTCAAGCGGCATAACTCCATAGCCTGACGCATCAGGTCTTCTCCATACCCTTTTCCACGATAAGCTGATAGTACAGCGACATTGGTAATATGACATTCATCTAGAACGATCCACATACCGCAGTGCCCAATTACTTCCCCATCTAATTCCGCTACAATATAATGAGCATACGCATTACCGGTCAATTCATGCTCAAAAATCTCTTCGGTCCAAGGCGTCGCAAATGATTCGAGCTCTATAGCTGCAACCGCCGCAATGTCATCATGTGTCATCTTCCGAAATAACACTTCATTACTCATGAGAAGGCACCTTCTTCTCCAAATTCGCTTCCGCTTCCGTAATACGCTTATACTGTGGCGTAAACGTATGCACCGTTTCCGGTTCATCCGCACGTTGCGCCAATAAAACAACAGAAGAAGCGCGCGGTACATTTAAAGCGAATGAAGCTAGATGCGCTAGCCCACCAAGTCGTTCACGAATGACCGCTTCATGCAGCTTCACATCTTCTCCAACGAATAAGACTGGTTCATTATACTCCTGTAACTTCTCCAGTAACTCTACAAGTGCACAGTGCTGATCTTCAAGTACATTGACCAATCCTTCACCTTCTGCACGATAGACTCCTGCATAGACGTTAGATCTTCTGGCATCAATTAAAGAACAAACAAGGCCATTAAATAGTTGTCCATTCATTGCTAGGGCCTTCAGGCTCGATACACCGTAAAGCGGCTTGTCTAGCGTCCATGCAAGTGTTTTCGCGATTGTCACGCCAATGCGGACTCCCGTATACGACCCTGGACCTTCAGAGACTGCAATTGCATCAATTTCAGACGGTGTAATATCTGCTTTGCGACATGCTTCCTCTACCGCTGGCATCGCACGTAGCGAATGATTAATCTTCATCATGCTCGACTCTTCAATAAGTAACACGTTATCTTTAACAATTGCTACTGACAGAGGTGAGTTTGCTGTATCTATACCTAACCATATCATGTAAAAATCTCCTCACAAATACGTGTAAATCGTTCACCTTTTGGCGTGCATTCAACTTCACGAGAATAGGTTCCCGTATGGCGGATGATTAATTCCAAACGATCTTCGGGCAACTCTTCTTGAATAAATTGCGCCCATTCCACTACAGAAATGGCATCCCCATAAAACAGTTCGTCCCATCCCAAGTCTTCTTCACTGTTGGCTAATCGATATACATCCAAATGATTGAAAGGATAATCCCCTTCATACTGCTTGATAATCGTAAAAGTGGGACTGCTGACTGTCCGTGTGATTCCGATCGATTTCGCAAGTGCTTTTGTGAACGTCGTCTTCCCTGCTCCGAGATCGCCTTCAAGCGTCAACACATCAGGAGGTCTAAGATACTTGCCAATCTCGGCAGCGAGCTTCTCCATCTCTTCTACTGACTTGATTTCTTTCTTCCACACAGCCAACTCACCCTTCTCTTCTTATCATAGTACTAGTGTACAGAAAAACTCTTCAAAACAAAAGCCAAGAAGACGGCCATGTTTATTCATATTAAAAAAACGATCACACCCGTTAAGGTGAAATCGTTTTGGAATGTTAAAATATGGCGGTCCCGACGGGAATCGAACCCGCGATCTCCTGCGTGACAGGCAGGCATGTTAACCGCTACACCACGGGACCACTTGAAATTTACAAAAAAAAATTAAAGCCTAGCAACGTCCTACTCTCACAGGGGGAAACCCCCAACTACCATCGGCGCTGAAGAGCTTAACTTCCGTGTTCGGTATGGGAACGGGTGTGACCTCTTCGCCATCGTTACTAGACTCTTTGAGTAAAGCTTG
>NZ_PDYW01000036.1:0-16650 GCF_002743245.1 Sporosarcina sp. P26b | reverse complement strand
CGACTGAATTCTGCCAACTGAACTATGGTGTTTCATTCCCAATGATGGCAAAAGTGAACGTAAACGGCGATGAAGCAGACCCGTTATTCGATTACCTGACAACAGAGAAAAGCGGACTGCTCTCGAAGAAAATCAAGTGGAATTTCACAAAGTTCCTAGTAGATCGTAACGGACACGTCGTGAAGCGATACGCACCCCAAACCGATCCTGCAAAGCTGGCGGACGATGTGGAAAAGCTATTATGAAAAAAGACTTTTCTACACTAGATAAACAGCTCTGTTTTGCGGTTTATGAAACGGCTGGAGAGTTCACCAAGTTATACGCCAGTGTCTTAAAATCATTCGGACTTACGTATCCTCAATACCTAGTGCTGCTCGCGTTATGGGAACATGACGAAATCACGATGAAAGAGCTCGGCGAACAAGTAGGCCTAGGCACAGGGACGCTCACACCGATGATTTCCCGTATGCAGGAAAAAGGTTGGCTACGCAAAGAACGTTCAGTAGAAGACGAACGTAAAGTTTATGTCAAGTTAGAGAAAAAAGCATACGACGAGAAAAACTCTATTATTGAACGAGTTAATGAGGAAATTCAATTGTGTAATATTGGGTTAAGTGAGTATGAAGAGCTTATGGTTCGATTAAATGAGTTGCAGGGGAAGTTGAAGGAGCGTACGAGGTTGTAATGAAGGGTACTGGGTCCGCACATGATTCTAGATTTATTTAGAATTGCTTCAGTTCAGTGTGGGGATCTGGTGCTTTTTTCATTATGAATAAAATGTACAAAAAAAAACGATAGAGTGACTGATTTTCACAGTTGTTCTATCGTTTGTTCTTGTTGATATCATATTCGAACATAAGTTTAAGGTACCTTGTTTTAGAACCAGTCTTGACCTCGAGCAAGTCACTTGTTTTTCTTCACTTAGAAGTATTAAATTGTTTATTTACATTGACATGTTATTTTTTATGGAGCTGGTATTTTCCTGGTCAATTAAACGTTCAAAGTTATCCAAGATCTGAAATAGATATTTTTTGCTTTGCTGACAAGTTTCTTTATTGGCTATTTCCTGAGATGTTTGTGTATAGCGACCTTTTTCGAAGGAGTCACCAAACTTATCTAGTATACGCTGTAGATATTCATTATCAATTTCGGGGTGAAATTGAACTCCGAGAATAGAACGTCCTATTGTAAATGCTTGATTATCGAATGCTTCATTGTCTGCTTGAAGTACAGCGTCTTCAGGCAGATCAAATGTATCTTGATGAAACTGAAAAAATGGAATTTCGTTCGGCAAGCCTTCTAGTAAAACATGAGACTCGCTGTTTTCAACAAAAGAAATCTTCCACCAACCTATTTCTTTATACTTGGCTTTTCTTACAGATTTTCCATACACACTAGCAAGTAGTTGGGCCCCTAAACATATTCCAAAGATCGGTTTTCCACTGTCCGCTACACTGCGAATCCATTTCTTCTCTCTTATTAACCAGGGATACTCTTGTTCTTCATACGCGCCCGCTTGACCGCCTAATATAATTAGCATTTCAAAGTTTTCGATTGGGGGATACTCTTGCCCACAGTCTACACGAATAATTTGCATTTCATGACATCGGCTGATCACCCATTCCTTTACAAAACCAGGTGCAACTAAACCTTCGTGCTGTAAGATACAAACTTTCATATTCTAACTGCACCTTTCTATAAGTATACTTACAAGTTAACCCCAACCAGTGTATTCTTCTAATTTGGCATAATCAAAATCGCCTTGCGCTACATCTTCACAAGCAGCTTCCAAAAGATTCAGAGCTTCTTGTACTTCATTCTCAGTAATTATAAGCGGAGGTGTGATCTCTAGTACATTCCCATGAATTCCTACTGTATATACAAGCAAGCCTAATTCGTAAGACCGGTAGCATATAGCTGCAGTCACTAACGGATCGGGTTGGTTGCTTTCAGATTCAACAATCTCAATCCCTATTGCCAGCCCTTTACCTCTTACATCTCCAATAAAATTGTATTTCTTTTTAATTTCCTTAAGACCTGTCAAAAACTGATTTCCGCGTTCTGTTGCATTACTCATTAAATTTTCTTCTTTAATAATACTTAAATTTTCTATGGCAGCAGCAGTGGAAATAGGATTCCCACTGGCAGTGAACATATGGCCAGCCGGAACAGCATCCATGATTTCCTTTCGCCCGATAACTGCACTTATAGGTACACCAGCACCAAGAGATTTACCGACCACGATTGCATCCGGAATAATATTATCGTGTTCAAACGCAAACCATTTTCCAGTCCGTCCTAAACCCACCTTCACTTCATCCAGGATCAGATAGATTCCATGCTGATCGCATATCTCACTTAGAGCCTGTAAAAAACCTTCAGGTGGCAGTACCATTCCGCCATCACTTTGTATCGCTTCGATAATTACCCCTGCAGTATCTCCAGGAGGACATACTGTAGCAAATACCTCTTTTACAAAGTGAATGGCTTGTTCTTTGATATTTTCTTTAATTCCACTGAATGGCCGGAATTCATTTGGGTACGGAATTTTAACGACATTTCCTCTTCCTTCAAACATCGATTGAGCGGCATGGCCAGAAAGGGAGGAAGCACCCATTGTTTGTCCGTGATATGAGCCGAAGAAAGATATCATTTTTGAACGTCCGGCAGCCACTGGTATAAACTTGCTAATAAATTCGTTCGCATCCGATCCTGAATGTCCAAACCATACTTTCTTCTCAAATGTCCCCGGTGAAATACTGATTAATTCATCTGCCAGTGTAGTCATTGTTTCACTTGGTGCACTAAGTTGGGTAGTGAATGAAAGCTTTTTATATTGATCATATATTACCTTTGCAACTTCTTCTCGGCTATAACCGATGTTTGCCACTGCCCAACCTGCTGTTAAATCTAGATAAGAAGTACCCTCCGTATCAATAATTCTCGTTCCAGATGCACTCTCTACAGAGATTGGATGGAAACGAAGACTGAGCGCTTTTGAAATCAACTTTTTTTCTCTCTCAATAATGGTGTCTGTTTTCGTCAAACATATCTCCACCTTCTAAAAAATATATTAACTCTTACGCCACCTTCTGAATCGTTGAGTTTAATTAATAAACAGAAGAAAACAACTGTCTTTCCCATTCATTTACTTGATAAAAATGAGATTTCCATTCAGATTTTTTAACTTTAATAAACTCTTCCCAAATATCTCTTCCAATACTTTCTGCGAGTATCGTATCTTTTTCAAGATAATAAAGAGCTTCCTTTAAATCTCTCGGTGCATCTTCTACGCCTAATGTGATTAATTCTTCAGCTGATAATGAAGCAATATCTTTTTCAAGTGGAAGACCAGGATCCATCTTCTGCCGAATACCATGCAACCCTGCAGCAATCAAAGCAGATGACAACATATACGGGTTACACGTTCCGTCTGCACCTCTGTATTCAAATCTCCTTTCTCGTCGGGGTTCAAGAACACGGACGAGTGCAGAACGGTTGCCTACTCCATAGCAAACATGTGCAGGAGCAAAAGTTCCAGGCAATAAGCGCTTATAAGAATTCATAGTAGGCGCAGCTATTGCAGAAAGCGCTTTCGCGTGGTGCAAAATGCCGCCTATGAAGTAATAGGCAGTATCAGACAGCTCTAATCCTCTGCTATCATTAGTTTCTTTAAAAACATTCCGCTCTCCGTCAAATATACTGATATGGACATGCAGCCCACTGCCTGCATATTCTTCAAAAGGTTTCGGTGCCAAAGTCCCAACCATCCCCATATCTCTGGCTAAATGTTTGAATAGCTGACGGAAAGTTACTTGGTTATCTGTCGCTTTAAGACTTTCATCGTATTTTGTATTAATTTCCAGTTGTCCAGGACCGTATTCACTTGATATCTGTTCTGTTTCAATTCCCAACTTATACATAATTTCAACAAACTTTTGAACAAATTCTTCTTGAATATCCAATCCATCCGTTGAAAAACATAAGCTGTTATCAGCGGGTACAAGTTTCCCGTCATGCTCTTTTAACAAGTAGGCTTCTTGTTCGTAGACCATATTAATCTCGCCGCCGGTTTCTTCTTTAGCTTCCTTCAACAGCCTTTTTAATGCACTTCTGGGACAGCCGTGCCAAGGGTTTCCATCTTCATCTACTAAATCAGCATACATACGCGCCGTTTGATTTCTGTGCGGTAGAATTACAAAAGTGTCTGGATCAGGCATAGCAAAGAAATCACCATCGTCCGCTCCATATCTGGCATTTTCAATCATCCTATCAAACATATTGAAATTCATAATAGCTGTACTGAAATTAACCCCTGTTTCCATTGCGCTTCTCACTTGACTCTTATGAATAGTGCGGGCACGAATTGTTCCTGCGTAATCTAAAAATTCCACACGTACATATTGGATATTCTCGCGCTCTATTCTCTCTAATACTTCTTCTTGCTTCGAGTTCATATTCGTTAGTTTAATTGATGTCATTTCACTCTCTCCTTTTCAGCAACTCTTCGGCAATACTTGTATATAGTTCAACACCGTAAATCAAGACCGTATCGTCGAAGTGAAACTTGGGATGATGCAGATCGAATATTTCTTCATTGTCTTTTTTAATACCTAACCGGAAGTACAGCGACGGTACTTTTTCCGAAAAGTATCCGAAGTCATCGGCACCCATCGAAGGTTCATCAAGCTCATAGACTTGAGTATCACCAAGCAAATCAGTCGCAGTTGTCTTAAATAACTCTGTCATACTGAGTGAGTTATTTATTGCTGGGGCACCAATAATATATTCTATCTTTATAGTGGCATTCCATAATCCTTCTGCGGCTTCACAAATATCTTCAATCTTTTTCCTGATCAATTGTCTCGTTGTCGCAGAGAATGATCTTGCTGTACCTTCTATTTCAACTGTATCTGCTATTACATTATTAGCTTCTCCGCCTTGAATTTTACCAATATGAACTAAAGCCGGCTGAGTAGGACTTGTGTGTTTCAACGGAATTTCTTGCAAGTCTTGAACTAACTTTGTTGCTATATTAATAGCATCAATACCTAGATGGGGTCTTGCACAATGACCACCCTTACCTTTAATAACAATTTTAAAATCGTCACAAGATGCCGTCATGCTTCCGCTCTTCACACCAACAGTTCCTAACGGCAGATATGGCCATAAGTGCATACCGACTACACATTCTACTGAGGGATTTTCAAGTACTCCTCTATCAATGAGCTCCTGTGCCGCTCCATCCAATTCTTCACCGGGCTGGAAAATACAGCGTACAGTTCCTTGAAGCTCATCTTTCTTTTCATGCAGCAGTTTAGCTGCACCTAATAGCATAGCCGTATGCCCGTCATGACCGCATGCATGCATTACTCCATCATTACGTGAACGGTAAGAAACTTCTGCCTCTTCTTGAATAGGCAGTGCATCAATATCAGCACGCAAGCCTATGGTTTTGCCTGAAGCGTTCCCAATGATGTCGACAAACACTCCTGTTTCCCCGATCTTTTTATAGTTAATCCCCCAGCCAGTGAGAATCTTCGTGATAGTTTCCGCTGTTTGATACTCTTTAAAAGACAGCTCGGGATTTTGATGGAGTTCTCTTCGAATGGATATTACTTCATCTTTTAATTGATTCAAATAGTCTTTGTTATTCATAGTCCAAATCACCTTTTATTGGTTCCGCGCTATTTTTGCGAAAGGCATTTTTATTGAAGATTTTAAATAGAACAAACAGCACAGTTAGCCAAGCAGCACCTCTTAGTAACGTCCCCAGATCATTGACGAATGATCCATAAAGAACAACTACTATACCGATAAACCCTAATACAGGAAACATCGGAAACAAGGGTTGTCTCCATGATAACTTTGCTACTTCTTCTTTGTAGCGTACTCTGTAAATCACACTGGCAACCAATGTAATCCCCCATGAAAACAACCAAGCAATCACAAGCTGATTTGATAACTCTATATATATCAAATCCGGATTAAATTGACCGATAACAATCAATAAAACAGTTGCAGCCCAAATTACTATAATTGCATTAATGGGCGTGTAAGTTTTAGGGTGTATTTTACCCATGAATTTAGGCAGCATGCCCTCCCTTGCCTGAGAATAAAAAATACGTGAAGTCGCATAAATAGTTCCCATGAGAATAGTAGTTGCTGCGGCTACCCATGCAGCAGTATTCATAATAAATGCACCTGCAACACCAAAAACTTGACCTGCTGCCACTGTAAATGGTGAACTGTCAATCGTCACATTTTGCCAAGGGATGATACCTTGAAGTACGAAATGGGCAAAAGAATAAATAAATAAAAATGTCAGACTTGACCAGATCAGTCCGCGCGGAAGGTCTCGTTCAGGATTAATAGCTTCAGCTCCTGCTGTAACAAGCGTAAGCGCGCCTAAATATGCATACGTACCTAAAGGTATGGCACTTAAAAATCCTGACGCTCCATGTGGCATCAGAGGAGTGAAGTTACTAAGATTTACATCTTTAAGACCAATAACCGCAAATACGATCATTATAGCTACAAGGCCCAACACGAGCCAAAGCTGTATCCTGGCTGCAAGCATAGTACCCGCTATATTCATTAAAGCAAATAAGGTGATAAACACCAGTGCAAACACCATCGGCCACCATTCAGCAGTTAAACTCGGGAAATACCACATTGTTATTTTTCCAAGTGCTAGTCCTACACTGCCGCCAGCTATAATCCAGCCGATCGCAAATGTCATTCCCGCAATGAACCCCCAAGACTTCCCCAAAATCCGTTCAACCCAGTATGACATTGCTCCTGCATTTGGCATGGCAACCGCCATTTCCACTAATGCCATTATTAGAAATAACTGTGACAGACCTGCTACTCCGTACGAAATAATTGAACTTGGTCCCGCCACAGCAATTCCTTCACCCATCAAAAGAAAAATCCCGTCGCCAACTACTGCTCCGACTCCCAAAGCCCAAATGTGCCAGAATTTTAAAGTTCTTTTCGGCTGAAGATCCAACTGTAAATGATCACTCATAAAATTTCCCCTTCCCTATTCTTTTTTATAGTGTGATATTGTAAATCTTTTCAAAATTCCTATAGAGAACCATTTCCCCGATATATTGAGCCCTTTCCACATCCATGTAATCTTTTTCAACCCACGAATTCAGCACTCGCTCAAAGTTTTCAATAAAAATCTTAACACCCATCCAGTTCATTTCAGGAACTGTAAAAGCATCTGATCCATACATGACCTTATCAAACGGTGCCAATTCAAATACTTGAGACATAATCCGTTCGACTCCATGTGCCGTAAATGGATTTTGTAAAGAAATATCCATATATACATTAGGAAGGATACTGACTATAAAGGCAGCCTCCTCCATCCATGGGTAGCCTCCGTGGACAAGATGAACTTTTGTATTTTCGTATTTTTTTTGACGAAAAATATCTAACAAGTAACTTGGGCTTGCTTTTGGAAGTACAACTTCTCCATCGCCGATGCCCGTATGAATATGCATAAATTTGTCTGCTTCAGTGCAACATTCCATCGCAATATGGAAACAGTAGTCACGAAGCCTTTTTACGGGAGCTCTTGTATCATTTTTAAATGTTTCATATTCTCCTGACGCTGCTGACTCATCAATTTCTTCAACATCCAAGCCGCTTCGGTAAGCAATAATTGTTTTTAATCCTACTATATGTTCTTTTCTCAAATCCTCTTGTAAGCGCTTTCTATAAAGGCTAATGAAATCTTCAAATGATTGATGATTCTCAGAAAGCTCCACCATAAGAGGCTCTATTCTACTTATTTCCCAAACCTTGATATCACATAATACTTCGAACTTCTCTCTGTCTATCGGAGGTTGCGGATAGCCAAAATCCATGATAGCTCCCTGCAAATTTACATCCTTGAAAAGTTTTTGAGTATAGGCAGAAAAATCTTTTGATTGCTCATTTCTTGCATGGACAATTGCTTCAATTTCCTCATCGCAATTGAGATAACGCGACATTCCTCTTAGCAGCCTTTGGATCCACATATTCGATCCTGGATACGGCTGATGCTGTTCTACTTCACTCAAGTCTGAAAACATCTCCGGAATTACTGATAAGGAAAGGTTCCGTAAAAATCCGACTGGTGATTGGGATTCTCGATTTTCTTTAAACGGATGTGCATGCACGTCCACTACTTTTACTCCAGTTAGGTTTACTTTCTTCATTCCATATCTCCTCTCAATTCTGCATTCCAAAAAAGAAAAATTACTTTCGGAAAAAAATTTCCGCTACTGTTTTTTCTATTCTGAAAATTGTGATATGATTGATTATATTTTCTAAACTTTTAAACTTCAAGGAAAGAAAAATATTTTTACAAAAGGAGAAAAAAATGAATGAATTCAACTTGAAAGACGCAACCCAATTATTAGCACCTTATCTCTTCGAAGGGATTATAATTATCGATAAACATGGTTTTATTAAAACACTTAATCAATCAGCAGTAGATTATTTCCCTGGAGCCACTAAAAGCCAACTAGTTAGTAAATCCATACATAATTATCTTCCTTCTACAAAAATCTCTCAATTCTTCATGAATAGAATAGACATGAAGAATATAGATATGTCCATTGGACAAAACCATGCTTTAGTCAATATACATGCGATTGATAATTCAGAAGCACTTATAATTTTGCGGCAAGTTACAACCATTAACCGTCAGAATACAGAAATACAAAAGTACCAGCAGTATTTACGTCAGTTTGAAATAATCTTAGATCATATAGAAGAGGGAATCTGTTTTATAGACAATAGCCAAAAAGTTGTTCTTTATAATAAAAAGCAAGGCGAACTGGATTCAAGAGAGACAAAAGACGTTCAGGGGAGATATGCTGCCGAGGTATTTTCGGATAAAGTCAATCAGGCTTCTTCAATTTATACACTTACCAACAACAAGGAAATCGCATCTAGCAACATATTCTTTTCAAATAGTGGAAAGAGATATAGCATCTATCAGAGAAATATACCACTTCTTATCGGCAAACAAAAAATCGGAAATATTCTCATTACAAAAGACTTTTCAAAAACCGAAGATTTTATTGAAACTCTTTATGTCCGGCAAACAGAAGTAGCACAAGATGATATCAATAAAGAAAAGCAGCATTCAAGTTTCTTTTCAGACACTAAAGCGCTATCTTCAATACTAAAGGAGTTAAAACAACTGGAAAACCCTTCTGCTAACCTTATATTTTATGGTGATCGAGGTACAGGAAAAAATGCTTTAGCTCGCTTCTATGCTGAGAACATTCTGAGTAAGCCTGTATATATGATCAACTGCGGCCTTCTTTCTTCTCAATCACTGTCCAATATGCTATTTGGTTCAAACAGTAAAGCAGGTTACTTAGAACTTGCACATAAAGGTGCATTGATAATAGATAAGTTGACGTTAATGCCGCTATTTATCCAGGAAAGACTTTTTAATGCGCTTAAAACCAACACGATTATACGCAATGGGTGTGATGAGGAAATCGAGATAGACACACAAATTATTTCTCTATTGAATGAAAAGCCTTGGGAGGCCATTCAGGAACAGCGATTGAACGAAAACCTCTTCTACGAACTCAGCTCATTCTCTTTTTACATTCCTTCCTTACAGGAGCAGCAGATATCAATCATGCAGTACGCAGAGTATTTTCTTGAGCTATTTGGAAGTAATAACAGTAATACAAAGCACTCATTTGCATTGGAAACTGTAACCTTCTTGAAAAATTATCACTTTCCCGGTAATTTGAGACAACTAAAACATATGATTGAGTGGATGATTAATCGCTCTCCTACTGAATCTGAATTTAAAATAAATCATTTACCAGAATACTTACAAACGGTAGATGCGCAAATAGAAAGTACAACAACAGCAACTTACAATCCTAAAATTGATTTGGTAGAAACAGTCGAACAATATGAAAGGCAAATTATCGAGAATACATTGAACCGCTGCAATTATCACTTAACCAATACGGCAAATCAACTTGGAATTTCCAGACAGAATTTAAACTATAAAATCAAAAAGCATCAAATCGAGTTTGAGAAATAGATTATGTATCCATTGAATCAGAGTACTATAAATATAAAAAAACGGAGATGAACACCAAAGTTCTGTCTCCGTTTTTTTCAATTTGTGTTACGGCATAAGCATAGTCTACACCGTCATCTGTATAAAATATTAGGTGCCAGGTCCTCACACAACTAAATTCTTTGCTTGCTTTCATTTTTTCAGTCCATTCCATTAACACTTATTTTTATTAAAAATATCTGCGCATGAAACCTTCAATATTGTTTAAACATCCACGTTGGTTTATCGCACAGACCTTGCAGGAGAAGTTCTAGATAGTTACTAGATAGTTTAATGTTCACAGTTGTGAACATTAAACTATAAGTAGGGTATTTAGGATATGATTATTTCAGGAGGTGATTATATTGAGTATCAACAAGTATACAAAAGAATTGAACTCTCAAATTTTTAGGGGGGGGCTAGAATTATTGACTTTGTAGAAAATTTAGCACTTGAAAGCTTTGCAAAAACTAATGTATTGAATCTTGCAGTAGATTTTCCACCAGAAGATTTTGAAAAATATCTTCTAAGACCACTTGCGACTCAGAGAGCCTATGCTAATGTCATCACTTTTTTTAATAATCTATTTAATATAGACTCGACAGATAATAAAGTTTTTCGCAAAACAAGACATCGGGGGGTAAAATAATAAAGGTTATAGAATTTTTGGATTCAAACATAAAAGAAGCTGAAGCCACAATTTCAGTATTAGAGAGCATTGAAAATAGTTCTGAGTTAATCTCTTCCTTGATTAATTATTTTGATGAACAAGCTGAATGTTACAGCCATTTAGGTTTTATGATTTGCATTAACTTAATGAATAAGAAAGGCGACGACCTTTTTAATTACTCAGAATCTATGTTAGATAGTAGTATAAATAGAGTTTTAAAAAGTTTTAAAGACTATAATAATGGAGTGGAGGAAAACATATGAATTACTGGACAACCATAGGAATGTTACTAGGGGCTGTTTCACCTGTATTTATAAAAATAGGAACTGAGATTGATAAAAACAAAAATAATTAACGACAGGCACCAATTCTTCACACAACTCTAGTTTAATTCAAAATTATTTCTGATTTGTGTAGGGACCTGGTATTTTCTTAATATACGAAGAAAAGTGGGGAGAAATCGTTAGTAATTGGCTTTGGGAAGATCAAAAGCTAGTAATAGGTACCTGATTATGAAAATTTCATGAATGTTTAAACATTCATGTTTGCATCTAACACAGTTATCTTATTTTAATTCTTGATAAGAAGACTACTCTTGATATATATTATTTTATTATCAGAATAGCGTCTTTATTGTGTGTTGCACAGGTACATTATATCTAGCGATTTGACATCTGGGATGAACATATACAAAAATACACACCATACAGCTAGTCGCAGTATGATGCGTATCTTTACATTCATCTATTTTCGTATAGCTCAATAAACTCTTCGCCTTTTTGAGATATTGTACTACCTGCTCTACCTTTTCGAACAATCAACAATCCTAGTCTGTTTAGAACATCCATACGTAGTCTGAGTTGTTGATCAGTTAATGCTTTTTCTTTTAGTACTAATATCTCTTTCAAAGTTTTTCTCCCAAATGACTTTTGTCTCTCTTTACCTTCTTTAAAGATTTTTAGTAATTCTATGCTTTCTTCTAAGAATCCATGTGTCTCAATCTCGCTGATTATATAGTTTATATCTATTACATGCGTAGTATTTTGTTTTTGGCCTTTAAAGAAGAGAGGTAACGATTTTGTATCTATTGTATTCGTATTTAGACAAACACAATAAGAAACTACATTGTATAATTCTCTAACATTTCCTGGCCAATCATATCTTGTAAATGCCTCTAATACATCCGGAGAAAAGACTAAAGACTCTTTTTGGAAATGTGTTTTGAAGTTATTTATTAATAAGCCTATATCCTCTTTCCTCTCACGTAAAGGAGGTATTTGTACACGATAGGAAGAGATGTGTGAATAAATTTCCATTCGAATCTGTTCTCTTTGAACAAGTTCTGGCAAGTTTACAACCGTGGAAGTAATAATTCGTAAGTTAGGTAACGGATTCAGAAATAACTCCGCCAATCTTCCTTGCAAGCTATACGGTAATTGGTCAATATTTTTAATAAACAGTGTACCGCCTTCCATTTGATTTATTTTTTCATCAAATAATTCACGCTTAATTGATTCAGGTTCTTTATCTGAACAATTATATACTGATATAGAAAAGGCCGAAAACATCGACTCATTATGAATCATTTCTGCCCACATTCTCTTGCCCGTTCCTATCTCGCCTTCTATATGCATATAATGATTAGTCTTGGCCATTTTCCTTGTCAAATCTCTTGCGTTATTCATAGATGATGAATGTGTATAGAACTTTTCAAAAGTTCGTCCATAGTTTTGACTATCTGTATTTTCATTTCGAATTTCAGGTGGTCGCTCAGATAAATATACAAGGGCTTTAATATATAATTGCATTAAGAGTGAGTCTTCAATTAATAATTCAAACTTCCTTTTAATTTTTAACAATGTATCAATTGAAATAACACGTGGTCCTATATCTATAAAAACCGGAAAACCTAGAGGGACTAGCTTCTGTTCTCCAGGAGTGACGACCAAATGTATGTTTTCAGGTATTCTTTTGTCGGTCAAAAACGGATAATAATTATGTTGGGGTACGATGTCTCTCAACGACTTTACTGTTTCCATAGTGTCCGTATCATTATCGTTAATAACCAATATATTTCTGTTTTCATCTAGTGCCAACATTTCCCTTAAATTCACTACATTAATCATGCGTTCTGCAATAATACACATACACGATGGAGGCACAAATGGGCGAACCAATTCTTGAATGGCCGCCCCTGATAATAAAACTGTATCTGTAGAATGAATGGATGCTGCATGTAACTCTTTTAGCGAAATAACTTGTATTTCAATTAACTCTTTGAATATGTAGATTAATTGCTTATGCATATAAGAGAGGTTTTCTTCTTGGATTCCTATTAACACTAATCTGCCCATCATACGTTTTTTTCACGTCCTACTATCTATTTCTCTACATCCAACCTTCTTACAATATAGCATGATTAACGTACTAATCCAATATGACCTTATAATTTATTGTATCTTTTCCAATGTATTTTCAGTCATTCTAACCGCCTTAAGTAATGAGTAATTTATCCGATTGATTGTTCGTTGCATTTCATTCTTTAACATAAAGTATTTGGGTGTATCTTTCTCACAACTAGTAAATTCATTGATTTTATTCAAGCTCGGTACAACTACTGGATTAACTGCTAAGTCGTGATCAAAAATGTCACCTTTGACGTAATTTAATGGAACGAGCGTCTGTGACAAGTTCTGAATTGCATCATTTATTAGCGCCAATTGATCTTTACGCAAATTCTTATTTTCTGCAAACTCATATAGTTTTCCTACTGCTACTACTAAATTTTCTGCCCGCTCTAACGTTAGTGTAAGTTTAACAGCACTGCCAGCCGTTTCTTCGTAGTGCTGTAGCGCTTCTTTTACTTCGTTAATCGCTTTTAGCTGGTTAATGGGAATGACTTGACTGGTAGCGAACTTGTATACTAAATCTACGTATATTTGACAATCACGTTTTAAATTTGCAGGGTCAATTTTATCTATTGTATCCTCGGTGCTATGCCACCACCAACCATAACCACCCGAATTTCCTCCCCCAAACATTTCACCAAACGCTTTTGCTGCTGGAGTAGTTCCTGGTGGCTGTTCGGATAAGCCCATAAGAAGTGATGGCATACCCGTTCCCCAGAATGACTGATCACCTGCACGACTATATCGGGTTCCGACAAATGTTTGTCCAGCTATCTTTTGTACAGATTCTTTGACAGCCTCTTTTGTTTCTTCCATACAATTTGCTTCAGTTAATACTGTAGCACCTTTAGCTCCTACAGAATCAATATTAATATGCACCATGCCGTTTTCATGTAAGTCTTCCCAATGATGATCTGCATACCAAGTAGATGCAGCATATCTACCATGAGAATGACCTGACCAAAAAGCGAAGCGAACTGAACGGACTAGTTCATCCTGATGCATGGACATAATTCTTGCCACTTCAACCATTGTTGCATTGGCAGTTCCGTTGTCCATTGCCCCATAATGCCAAGAATCAATGTGTCCACTAAATAGAACAAACTTATCCGTATCCGCTTTAGTTTCCGCTGTCAGTATGGGGATCTTTCTCCACCCAGTGTCTACAGTGGTCTTCAATGTAACTTCTCCGGCATCTTTAGAATTCGCTATAGCTTTAAGTTCTTCACCAACAGAAATCGTAACAGAAGCAACTGGAAGACTCGGAAGAAGAGATTCTGTTTCAGTCGTCGGACTACCCCATACAGATGAAACGATCATTTCATGTGTATACTCTGCATTGATGAAGATTGCTCCTGCTGCACCATTTTTTTGTGCCCATTCAACGGACGGCCCCGTCGCTAAACCTTCCAAAAGAACAATTTTCGATTGAATATCTACATCGGCATTTTCTTTTGTCTCGATATAAACCATTTCTCCACTACAACCTTCTTCACCCGTAGTGGCACCCATTGAGTGAGTAATACAGTTGAATTGTTTCCCTTGTGCATATATTTCAGCCTTGACCGGTAAGCTTATGAATGCGTCGCATAGCTCGAGAACAGGTTGTAAACCAAACTCTTTTAATTTCATTTCTACATACTGAAATGCGCGTAGTTCTTCTTCAGATCCTGATAGTCGAACTTCTTTTGTGATATTTTTCGTATATTCCATTAAAAAATCTTCATTTACTTCTTCAAGTATAGTGGATTGATTCATAACTCTTCACTTCTCTCTACTTTATTTTCCTAATTCTATTAGCATAAGCGCAAGAAGGGCGCTCCGCGCAGACATTTTTGAAATAAGCAAATGTTCGTTTGCAGCATGTGCTCCATTTCCTACAGGACCCATTCCGTCCAATGTAGGCGCAAACTGCGAGGCGTAACTTCCATCACTACCTCCACCACTTAGTTGTTCTATTAATTCGAAACCTAATTGATCTGCAGCAAGTTGCTTAGCGTTCTCGAATAGAATGCCGATTTCTTCCGTTCTTTCCATTACTGGCCGATTAATACCCCCAGTAACTTCTATACTAATACCTTCTTTACTTGGCGTCAGATTTTTAATTAAAGGAATAACGCGATCAAATTCGGAATCTTTCGTAACACGTAAATCGATTTCAGCCTCCGAATAAGCCGCTACGACATTCGAAGATGATCCACCTGATATTAAACCTACATTAACGGTCGTACCTTTTTCAAGATCCGTCAGGCTATGAAGATATAGGATAACCTTTGCAAGCTCTTCGATAGAACTAACACCTTTTTCAGGCTCAATCCCAGCATGTGCTGCCTTTCCATTTACTATAATATTAAAGATTCCTACACCTTTTCTAGCTGTTTTATACATTCCTTCCAAGTCGCCTGAAGATTCCAAAACAAATACATATTTACTTTTCTTCGCTTCTTCTTCGATTAAATGTCTTGAGGAGACGCTTCCGATCTCCTCGTCAGAAACTAGAAATAGTACTACTTTTTTATTTAGCTTATAATCTAATTCTTGTAGTGCATGAAGTGCAAAAATACCTTGCACAATGCCGCCCTTCATATCAAAAGTACCTGGACCATAAGCTTTATCTCCATCGACTTTGAATGGCATCTTTTCAAGTGTTCCTTCTGGCCAAACCGTATCCATATGACCTAGTAACAAGATTTGTTCTTCGCCTTCGCCTACTTCTATTCTTACTTGATTTCCATATTTCTTATTATCAATAGAAGTAACTTTTGCCTTGATAAAGCTATTTATTATTTCCTCAGTTTTTTCACCAAAATGATCTACAAGTTGTTTATTATCCGATGGTGTTTCCATTTCAACCATTGTTTTTAACATATCTAGCATCTCATCACTTTTACTATGCAAATATTTCACAACATCTTCCATATATAACACACCTCCATTTATATTCTATTTTTTATTTTATATCATCAAAAAACGGTCGAAGTGAATCCTCAGGAACTGGCTTAGTAAAGAAACTGATCACGATCATAAGAATTGTAGAAACTAATACGCCAGGTATAACTTCATTCAACCCAAATGGTTTATCGAGTATAAACCACATCACGACTGTGATCACTCCCCCAGCCATGGACCATAATGCAGCTGTACCTGTTGCTCTTTTCCAGTTCAGACCTATAACGACTGTTGCAAAGAAGAAACTGGCCACCATAGATGCCTGAACCAACACAATAAACTGCACCATATCAAATGGCTTTAATGCGAAGCCGAGTGGGATTAATGATAGGACGACAATCGCTATTTTGTGTATAAACATTTTCTGCTTGTCTGTAGCCTGTCTATTGATAGTGGAGCTAGTATAGATGTATGGACACAAGTTAGTTAAGTCTCTATCCTAATAAATAGAGAGGACGTGTCCGGAATGAAACAAAAACGTTATAACCAGGAATTCAAACAAACAATCGTCGAACTCTACAGATCTG
>NZ_PDYW01000035.1:0-16873 GCF_002743245.1 Sporosarcina sp. P26b | reverse complement strand
ATATTGGGTTAAGTGAGTATGAAGAGCTTATGGTTCGATTAAATGAGTTGCAGGGGAAGTTGAAGGAGCGTACTAAGTTGTGATGAAGGTACCGGGTCCACACATGATTCTAGATTTATTTAGAATTACTTCAGTTCAGTGTGGGGATCTGGTGCTTTTTTCATTATGAATTTTAAAGGTATCTGTGTATGAAACTTTCATGATTGTTTACACATTCATGAAAGTTTCTCGCACAGGTACCTTATTTTGTTTTCGGCTACCCTAATTGTGTTGGGACGTGGTACCTTATTTAAATACAGGTAATTATGATACGATGAGGGCAGATAAAAAAGGAGTTTGATCAACATGAAAGTTAATTTCACGAAAAAGCAGTTCAAACATCTACTCGACCTCGTCCATTTAGGAGAATGGACCGCAAATTCCTCTCGTGAGTCAGATACATTAATCAAAGAATATGAAGAACTGTACCAATATATCAACGCGTTGGCGAAAGATTTTGGCTACGAGGAGATTATTCAATTCGAAAAGAAACTGAATGAATACTTCCCCACGCAAGCCTATGAAAATGAATTGCGGCCGATTATTGAAGTGAATGACAATGAAGTGTTTTGGAACGAACTTTCAAGTAGACTAGCTACAAGAGATTTGGCAAATGAAAAAGTCATCTCCAGGGATACAGATGAGCAATTTAAACGCCTTCTTGAGATCGAGCAACGTTATGACGAAGAGTTTGTGGAGCATGGATTGTCCCGTTTAATTCTCAAGAAAGATTGAGGAATGTGGAACGTGTAAAGAACCTCTCTAAAGAATTTTAGGGAGGTTCTTCTACGCTTCGTAAAGGTACTAGGTCCTCACACAACTCTAAATCAATTCAGAATTGTTTCCAATTTTTGCGGGGAGCTGGTACCTTATTTTGTGACATTACAAATGGAATTTACGCCTGTTTTCATTTGATTAGCGATTATCGATAAAACTCATACTTTTTTGACAGCTTGATTCCTGTTAAGCCACCCAGTTGCTGAACCTCTATTCTCATGCCCCATGTTTGACCTTCTGTGTCATCGCCTACTTGACCTAATCTTCCCTCTACTACGTGCTCAAAATCCACTTCGACGACACCAATTTTCTTAGCTGTGACATGGAACACATTCGTTCCAGGATCTCTTGTTATTGTTGCGATTTCATTTGCGTTTGCGGTATCGATGGTATGCTTCCCTATATTTTTTGCGGCAACCTTATCGTAGTATTCATCCCGTTCAAATAGCTTTTCCACATCAAATGTATAGGATCGTCTTTCTCGCATCGTTTGAATATAATAATTAAAATATGCATTTTCAGGTAATTTTGCTTCGACAGCGTAGCGTACTTCATCACCAGTAACAAAACGCGCAGTGGCAATATATTCTCCTGGCTGATCAATTTTAATGCACATATTATCGGTCCAACTGATATTTGAAGGGCAGTTGTTGAACGCTACATTATCAGATACAATTTTACCATCTACTGTAGACAGACTGATATTTTGTACCTTTTCATCCGCTGACATTTCAAGTGGAGCTTCTGTCGGTAGGTAATCATCTGTCTCTTGCAGTGTAAGTTTTAAGACACCACTCACTTTTTTCACTTGGACTTGGTATTTTTTATAAACTCTTTCATTCGGACTTACATAGGGAACACCAGTTAACATTAGTCCCGACACATTAAGCGTGCCTTTTCCCTCTTTCAGTGGAATGAGTTGAATTTTCGTTTTTGTATAGCCTGGCTTTTCGTAGACCATAACCGACTCATATAAATCTGTATCCGTCTTCCCTCTCACGCCAGCAATTTCATCCATCCCAACATCTTCAGCCTCTAATGTGACCATTGACGGCTTCTTTTCTTCTGTTGCTTTCATTAATTTAGCGGCCTGTCCTCTTGTCACAGCTGCATTTATGCCGAATGTGTTAGGCGATGTACCTGTCGTGATTCCTAATTTATAAAGGATCAGGATATTCTCACCGTGCGATTGTGAGACATGAATGTCTCTGAACGGATTTTTTATGCTATGGAAATCATAACGCGGTAAATCAAATGCTTTGACAAGTATTGAAGCAAATTGGCCACGTGTCACAGAATCATTCGGACCATAACGCCCATCTCCGTATCCACTGATAATTCCTGCTTCCGCCAGTGCAGCAATAGCTTTATAGTAGCCATTCGCTGTCGAAACATCTTTAAAGCCAGGATTCTTGATCTTCGTCATATCCAATTTCGTCAACTTCGCAATAATTGCAGCAGCTTGTCCTCTCGTAATTGGATTACCTGGCTTAAACGTGCCGTCTGGATAACCTCCTATTATATTCCGTGCGGCGAAATCATTGACTGCCTCCGCAAAGTGATGTGATGGTGCGACGTCTGGGAATCGTTGAGTGCTTGCGGCTGTACTTGATAGTGGAAGACTCAGCGTGAGTATAATCGCGCCTATTATCATAATTATTTTTTTCATTTACTATCTCCCTTTCTCTTGTGTTCTCCTATAGCGGCGTATAGACGAGGAATTTAGGAAATAGTTTCAAATTGTTTTAAATAAAATGACACTAGGTCCGACTAGATTCTAAATAGTGGCGAGACCTAGCATTGTATAAAGATACTAGGTCCTCACACAACTCTAGTTTAACTCAGATTTTTTCCGATTTGAATGTGGACCTGTACCCTGTTTGAGTTAGAAGTATTATTTACCGTCTGGTATCGATTCTTTTCGCCTCTAAAAAGCTCTCTCTTCTGTTTCTGATTATCATCTACGCGAATTGTTTGAGAGTTGTTTGGAGACCTGGTACCCTCTTTAATAATTATATGAGGACCTGGTACCATATTTTTTTTGAAAACTGTGTATCAATAATTTGAACTGGATAAAGTATTTCCGCATTCCTGACATTGAATAGATACAACGTTCTCGTCTGGGCTTATGATGTCTTCTTCATTAAACACTTCTATATCTCCGGATCTTTTAACAATAGGTACCAGGTCCACGCACAACTCTAGTTCAATTCAGAATTGTTTCTAATTTGTATCAGGACCTGGTACCCACTCAAAAAAGCCATGCACCGAATAAAATATATTCGTTGCATGGCTAGAGTCGTTTTTATTAGTAAGTATGGTTTTCTTTGTTTTTAAGAATTCATCCCATAAAGTTTAGCATTGTCATTGCTGCTATCCAAGTCGTGGTGCCAGTAGAAACATATTGAGGAGCAACTTCAACTAGGTCGAAACAAATGATGTCCCTGCTTCAGTGATTTCAATTACAATGTCGTTTAGGAAATTGAATGAGAAACCCCTAGGCGAAGGAGCCCCTGTAACCGTTGCTAATGATGTATCAACGCAATCAATATCGCTCGTAACATAATACTTGATTATTGGCTGTGCGTGAAACTTTCATGATTGTTCAAACTGACGTTTGTTTCAAGCACAGGTACAAATCTCAGTTTGAATTTCTCATTTCATTAATAATTTCTTGTAAACCTGATAATCTTCCTTTTTTTAATGTAGCATAGTAATCTACGTGCTTTTGAGCTGCATTTAAAGCGAGTTCAAAAGAGTGAGAGCCATAATCTTGCTTAATACTTTCAAACAGGTATTTATTCGTATCATTATTAAAAGCCCTTTTATAGACTTCTCCCCTCATCATTGCAAGGAATATCGTTATAAAATCTTGTGCAGAACCCTCGTTCATACCGGTAACTCTATTGATCTCACTTTTCCCTTCGTTCCTTGTAAGTTGACCTGATAAAACCTTTTTTGCTATTTTATAAGCGCCTTGACTCATCTCCATAGTTATCTTCAAAGACATCACCTCATTAGTAATATTATAATTACAAGATAGCACAAATATTGGTAACTGAGTTTAGCAATTTTACAGATTGATTAAAGGTACCTGTGCATGAAACTTTCATGATTGTTTAAACATTCACGTTTGTTTCTCACATTAATACCTTATTTTCACTTATAGATTATTAATACATTACATAAACAGCATTTCAAATTCTAAATTCTCTATCCGCACAATTGGCGCTTCAATATATTTTTTGATATTTGCTTGTGGTCTTGGATGTGGCGCATAGTGCAGGTTTAGACGTTTAAACTTTTGATCAATAGACTTCAATACTTCATAGACATATAACTTTTCTTTCTCTGTTTCAAATATATGTTTAATAGATGGTTGCATTTTCAATTGATTTCGGATGCCAAGTTGTCCTTTTACTCCCCACCCTAAAAACACATATTTAGATTGTCTCAATGCACTTGAAACAAACGCCCAATTTACTTGGTTATATTGAAATTGAGTATCTATTAAATTCTTACTATTGCCCTCAATTACACTTGAAACATTCACAACATTCAATGCGTTACAGCCATTTTTCTTAGCAACATTTATTAGTTGGTCAACGGTTGGATCTGAAATATTATGAGCGGCTTTACTAGGATTCATCATAAATGCTGTAAAAACATCTCCATCTTCTGCCCATCTTTTCTCCAAAAAGTAACGATTTTGTTTATCTAAACTAAAGACAGCAATCCCGCTAAACCCTTTATGGTCCCCACTATAAATTTCCAACTCATGTTCATTAGCAAGCTCAACAAACCACACAAACATTCCTCCCTATAATGGGTACCAAGTCCGCACACAACTCTAGTTCAATTCAAAACTGTTTATGATTTGTGTTGGGACCTGGTAACTTATTTTTTTGTATTCTACTATCATATAAACCATGACTTATCGAGATCTCTACATATCACGCACATATACTTGACTATAATTTAAAATTATTAAATTAATTCAAGGAACATCTACGGGAAGTTAACTTCTCTATTTTCATCACCACAACCCTGAACCTCTTCACACAGATTACCTCACTTCAACAACATCTGAATCTTCTCCGCCAATAACGTCTTTCTTGTCTCATAAAACACATCAAAATCTTCAATCTCGAGTGAGACATCATTCGCGATCATCGCCTGATTATGGAAATCTTTCTTCTGGTCATCATTCATATCATTATAATAATCAATGAGACGCATATCGCTCTTACTACCGTTGCTTCTTCCTTCAAGTAAATGCAAGTTGGGCAACCGATTACGATTACCTCTCCATGTTTTCCAATTATCGATACTGACTGAGACAGGTTTCGCTTCATTGAATCTATTATCTGGATGCAAGTGGTCTTGTTCGTATTTAAAGTTTTTGTTAATCCAGTCGAGATTCAGATAATACAAGACTTCCCCTGCTACTCTACTGCCTTTTTCCATGTTTAGTATATCCTCGATTTTTCCATCTGTGATTCTCAAATCATTCATTTGATCGAGCATTTCAATAGATATTTCATAATCGAAACTGTTGATATTGCTCTTCATCTGCTGTAGTTTTCCCGTCGTTCCGGATTGGAAGTAAGTGAAAAATATAGCTCTAAGCAAATAGGACCGAACAGCTTTTAAGTTGTTTTTATAGTCAGAATTATAATATACGTAATAGACAATCGGCAGTAACACGTTCCAGCTATTTGCAAATCGTCTAACATCAATTTTCATTTCTTTGAGTAGCTCTTCGACATTGAATAATGCGGTTTTGAAATCTTCCCAATCATTCTTCAGATTTTCCGCGATTTTCTTATTAATATTGGACTTCACCACATCACCGTACAACATAAGAGCCGCACGAATAATGAAATCCGTATCAAACTTATCATAAGAATTTACGAGTATTTTGCCGAATTCTGTTTTCGCACTTGGCCAATACGCCTCTAGGATCGACATGGTAATCTCTGATTTACGCAATGCCTTTCCTCCGCTGTTAAACCGTACGAACATCTCTAGCGCGTCATCCTGTTTCATATCTTTAATTTCTGTATACCGGATTAACTTCTCTGTAAATATCTTATTATATAATTTGTTCAAGATATCTCGGGCATAGTCTTTACTGTCTGCCGGTACATTTACAATCGCCTCTTCAATTGCACTTTCTCTTGTTGTTTCATCACGAAAATTGTCATCCAAAATGTTTTTAAGCTCGAATTGCGTTGGGCTTAACTTACCTATTTTATCACTGAACTTTATATCAAACTTTTTGCTATTATATTCTTCTTCATCAACAGCAATTTTGTTTTTGTTTAATTCAATAAGAAGCTTCGTTAATATCCGGTCTCCCGTGTTTCTCCTGGCATTCTTTGGACGCAAATTTGCTTCTCCAAACAACGATAAAAAGAGTGATGTCAGACGTTGCTGACCATCTAATACTGCTGTGTCCGTATCTTCAACGTTGATACCCGTCAATTCGTAGTTCGCGGTATCGGCTTGCTTCCTGCTGTCAAACGTGACGCTAGATAAGAAGTTGCAGAAGTACGTATCACCGGTGACATTAGATTGATCCACATTCCAAAAAAGGAAAGTCGCAATTGGATAATCTAACAGTATGGAGTCCCATAGCTTTTCGATTTGCTCCATCCCCCACACAAACTGTCGTTGGAATGCAGGCATTACATACTTACCTTCCTCAATGCTTTGTAAAGCTTCGTATATAGTAATACTACTATCAGATAACCTACTCATGAAAGTTCCTCCCCATTCCAATAATTCCATTTTTTCTCGTTATATCTATCATAAGCTAAAAGAACTGAAAAGTCTGTACTTTATTAAATCCTCTTAGTGAAATGTACCTGTGTATGAAAATTACATGATGATTTAAACATTCACGTTTATTTTTATGCAGGCACTTTATTTTTCTATGAAACAGTGAGACCGTATTCCAGCAGTAGCCTAGCCAATCCGCAATATAATTTCTTTTTCATTTCTTTATTTTCCTGTGTTTACGCACTTCTTCGCGCTATAGACGTAGGTTATTGTATATAGTTTCATTTTATTTTTAAGAAATAAAAAACGATAAAGCAACTGATTTCCACAGTTTCTCTATCGTTTTGGTTAATAGGTACCTTATTTATTAACGCGACTCCATAAGGATACTTGCAACATTCATTCAGAAATACTATATGCGCCCTATTATCTATTTAGAAAGACCATGTATCCTTTTCTAGAAAACTCTCTATATGAAGTATGAGGAGTACTAAATAGATACTCCTACAACACTTTACTTTAGGGGGACCACCATATGAAATTATTACTTAACGAAGATCCAATTCCATTATTACCTTCATTGGCAATGAAAGTAGGACTGAACGCTGCGCTATTCTTGCAGCAACTCCACTACCGCTTGAACATTTCAAAAAAACATCTGTGACGGTCATAAATGGGTGTTTAATACGTATGACGACTGGATGGAAGAATTTCCGTTTTGGTCGCTAAACACGATTAAACGGATAACGTACGACTTAGAACAAAAAGGTTATCTGATTTCCACTTCCAAGCACAATAAGATGAAAATAGACAACACAAAATGGTACCGAATCGATTATGAAAAACTGCCATTTTCGTATACGCCAAATGAGATATTCGTAGACCCAAAATTAGATGCTCCACCATCCCAACATGAGACGACAGTCAACTCACAACTGGACGCTGTGCAAACCCACACTGGTACGAAGGCGTATCCCATTATGGGACGGCCAATAACCAAAGAACTTAAGAATAAAAAGAATAAAACCATTGTCGAGAAGAATCTCGACGTCGCACATTCTGTTATTGAATACCTAAACGACAAAACCGGAAAACATTTCAAAGCAGAGTCCGCTGCTACCTGTAAATTCATCAACGGGCGAATCAAAGAAGGCTACACACAGGAAGACTTTATTCGTGTCATTGATTTAAAGGCCAAGCAATGGTTGAACCACCGTGAATTTAATGCGTTCCTTAGACCATCGACTTTGTTTAACGCAACGAACTTTGAAAACTATGTCAATGAACTAGGCGTGGCCAAGAAACCGGATATAGAAATATACATACCACCGGTTCTTGATTTTAGTAGTGGTGAGAGGTAAAGAATAGTTCGAATGATAATAGAGCTATCAAGTTCACACAGAAATTTGTGAGTGTCACACGAGCATGAAACTTTCATGACTGTTTCACACCGACACGTTATTTTCCTTCGACTACTACATTCACTGTATCTACCACTCCACTACTTTACTTTCTTGCTGGCGTGGCGTTATGCTTCTTCCGAACCTGCTGCAAGTGCGCTTTCCTGATCGACTTCTTTTCTTCTTTCGGAAGATCTGCAAGCTGATCTAGGTTACTGATTATACTGTTCTTCTGATTGTCAGTGAGACGAGGTCTATCATCTTGCTTGATTGCTTTCACCAATCCGCGATAATGGACAACATCAGCTGACCGAAACGGTTCTTTGAATTTGAATTCGACCTCATTAGAGAAAGCGATGATGGAGCGTGCAGGCAGGTTAGGCAAGTTCAGACGGCTTTTGAGCGCTTCAATATGACCGTAGTTCTGCCGTATCGGATTGTAGAATTTCTGTTTGTTTTTATAGATGACCTGCGTCCAGTATTTCTGATTTTCACTGCCGAAGATCCACCCTTTATAGTGCTTTGTTTCGATGACGTGCAGGCCATATTTAGAGACAACAACATGGTCGATCTGCGTCAATCCATACTGTGCGTCCTCGACGTAGATATCATGATAAGCCCTGTACTCTTCGCCTAGTTTTTTGAGTCGTTTCTGCACGATTCGCTCACCAATAGCGCCGCGCCATTTCGGCAGCTGCAACTGAACGACGGTGGTAAGAATCACCATGACAACGAGGAACCAGAAGGCTTTCAATTTTAGGATATATAATAGGGCGGCAAAAAATAACTCCATTTTGTATACGCTCGCTTTCCAAAACTTATATATTTACTTGTTAGTCTTATTTTACCGGGGCACCAGAAATAAGTCACGATACTCTTGATAAAACATTTTTACGTTAGATTCTACTTTTCCTTTTTACTTATCCAAATCGATCACCAGTTTTAAAATTTCGAATTAAAAAAGTACCCGTGTGAGAAACTTTCATGATTGTTCAAACATTCACGTTTGTTTTTCAAACAGGTATCTAATTATTTTCTACACAAAGAGGTTTTTGGAAAACCTAGTCGAATATTACTTAATTAAGAAAGGAGTCGTTCATTGTGAAAGATAATATTACAGACATAGCAGCAAAAGACGTCATTGTTCAAGCAAGTTTATCGGCGATACCCTTTGTTGGGAATTCATTGTCTACAGCATACTTCTCCACAAAACAGGAGAGGCGATTTAGACGCATTGAAACTTTTTACTGCGATCTATCTGATCGTTTGTTGACCATGGAAAAATCAATTATTCCGTTTCATTCCCACGATGAAGAAAGTTTGGTTTCTTTAATTGAACGTTTAAACGAAGAGATTGAAATTGAATCTTCTCGACAAAAAAGGGATTATTTTAAGAGCTTTTTCATTAACTTGCTCCGAAGCCCCACAATTGAAAGTAATTATGATGAGCGTCAGATGTTATTGAATTGCTTAGCATCTATTACTGTTTTGGAGTTTCAGACTTTATTAAGTTATTCAGAACAACACAAACATATCGTTTCAACTCAGAAAGTTGAAGATCAGTTACTTGATGGCGCTATATCTAGACTCGAAAACCTTGGTTTATTAAGTGCAAGTTATGTCACTGAAACTTTTCTTGGTCAAAGCCCCACAATAAAAATAGTGTCACTTTCTAAGTTTGGTGAAAAGTTTATTGAATTTTGTATCGTATAACCTGATTAATTTTAGGCTATTACACATTACGGTCCGAATACGACATGTGGTCAAGGGTACCAAACCCCGGACTGAATACTGTTGGCGGTCGTAATCGCTGACCTGCTGCTAAATCTCGATTTTCCAAAACTTTAATGATAGTACCAGGTCCTCACACAACTGAAGTTCAATTTGGAATTGTTTCCGAAGTGTGTGGGGACCTGGTACCTGCTTTGGGTGGCTAAAAATAACTCCATTTTGTATACGCTCACTTTCCATATCTTATACATTTACTTGATACTCTTATATTACCGGGGCACCAGTAATAAGTCACGATACTCTCGATAAGCCATTTTTACGTTACATTCTATTTCTGCTTGTTACTTATCCAAACCGATCCCCTTTTTTAAAATTTCGAATCAAAAAAGTACCCGTGTGAGAAACTTTCATGATTGTTTAAACATTCACGTTTGTTTTTCACACAGGTATCTAATTTTTATTTCCTATTCGTTCACAGTAAACAGGACTTTCAGGAAATAAAGTATTCTATCAATTTTGGCAATTGAATACGTTCTATATTATATATTTTTTTACGTATTAATCAAGACTTCCTTAATAAAGGAACCAGGTCCTCACACAACTCCAGTTCAATTCAGAGTTATTTACAATTTATGTGAGGACCTGGTACTTTCTTTATCTGTTCCTCGAATTTAAAACCATTTTCATATAATTCTAGTGCTGCAATAGTTTTAATGAGTTGCGAAGAAACTATCTCTTTCAGCAAGAGTGTCATTGATAGGCAACTTAACTTTCAACCGGATATGATACTTTTTTCTTCTTAATCCATGCGATAATGATCGCACCGATCAATACGAATCCAAGATAACCCATTACCGGATAAACTGTGCCGACAAGTGTTACGAAACCGATGAAGCTTGCAGCGTATGCTACTAAACCAAATAGGATAATGCTTCCTTTAAAACGTGCTGTTTCAGGTTTGATAAAGCGTACTGTGAATGCGTACAACATGCCTACTGCAGTATTGTAAATCATTCCCAATAAAATAATGGACATGAGTGCACCAACTACTGGGCCTATATTATTCGCCAAGAACAGCATCGGCATCGGTACTGCGGCGATTTCTTTCAACTGTGTCAACATCGAGATATTGATGAGAAGAAGGAGCAGACCTAGACCCAGACCTCCGATGATTCCACCCCACGCGGCAACTTTTTCGTCCTTGACTGTTCCTCCCATGACCGTAAGCATCGCAACACCAGCTGCAATATTATAGGAAACATACAAGAGTCCACCTAATAGCCAATGAGGGGCCCCTTGATTATCACCGGTAACTGCTGCTTGAATTTCAGCGGTCGAGAAATCATAGTTGATAACTGAATACACCGTGATCACAATAACGAGCAAGAGTAAAAATGGTGTAAATGCACCTATAAGCGTGATTACTTTTTGAACACTTAACGTCACTGTTGCGATTGTTAAAATAGCCATTATAATACTTCCGATATATCCAGGAATATTAAATTGCTGTTCGAATATTGCACCGGCACCTGAAAACATGACAACTGTGACACCGAAGAGGAAAAACGTGATAACGAAATCCACAACAATACCTAAATAACGTCCACAAATATGGTAAATGACATTCTGATGGGAAGTTGTTTGCAAACGGCTGCCTAGTTGAGTTAAATTCATGCCGATGAATGCAAATAATAGTGCTGCGACAAGAGTTCCAACTATGCCTATTGTGCCAAAACTAGTGAAAAACTGCAGAATTTCTTGTCCAGATGCAAATCCCGCCCCGACGATCACACCGATGAAAGCTGCTCCGATTTGAAAACTCTTTTTCATCCCTCTTCCTCGCCTTCCAATATATATTTTTAAGTCTATATAAATTATTTCTTCAGATTATGGAAAGCTTAGTGGATGAACATTGTCGCCCACTTGACTCATTACGCTTTATAATTCATTTCTTTCACCGTGAATTTATTCATTGCTTCAAGATCCGGTTCATATCCAATGCCATATGAACTGGGCACTGTAATATATCCATTTTCCACAACGACCTCTGGTGTGATTATATCTTCCTCCCAATAGCGGGATGATCCTGCTGTGTCACCCGGCAGAATGAAATTAGGCAGTGTCGTAAGCGCTACGTTATGCGCGCGACCAATTCCTGACTCAAGCATGCCTCCACACCAAACGGGAATACCGTGTTCCATGCAGTAATCATGGATTTTCTTTGCTTCAGTCAATCCCCCGACACGACCAATTTTAATATTGATTATTTTACAGCTCCCAAGCTCAAACGCTTTTCGTGTATCTTCAAGAGAGTGGATACTCTCATCCAAACAAATCGGTGTTTGGATTTCTTTTTGCAAAGTGGCATGGTCAATGATATCGTCCGAAGCAAGCGGTTGCTCGATCATCGTTAAATTAAATTCATCTAACTGTTTAAGCAGTTCTACATCTTCAAGTGTATAGGCCGAGTTGGCATCCGCCATTAGCGGGACGTCAGGGAAGCTTTTGCGAAGTTCACGTATCACTTCAACATCATATCCTGGCTTGATCTTTACTTTGATACGTTTATAGCCTTCTTCAATAAAACCGCGGACTGTCTCTACTAGTTCTGCTGTATCTTCATGAATACCAATACTAATTCCGACCTCTATTTTCTCAATTTTTCCACCCAACGCCTGTGCTAATGTCATTTTGTTACGCTTTGCATAAAGATCCCAAACCGCTCCCTCGACAGTGGATTTAGCCATATTATTTTTACGGATTGCTTTAAAAAGTGAACTCACTTCATCTGGGTGACTGATTTCCTTCCCGATCATTAAAGGGATTAAGAAACTCTCTAGCATATGTAGATTAGTTTCGATTGTTTCCTCACTGTACCATGGTGAATGGAATGCGACTGACTCCCCCCATCCCGTGTTTCCGTGCTCATCTATCGCTTCAAGCAATAGAAAGTCTTTCTCTTGAAACGTACCAAAGCTCGTAGTGAAGGGGGTTTTCATCATCATTTTTATTCTTCGGATATTAATCTCTTTTATAATCATTTGAATTCTCCTCATGTTTTATATTTAGTGGAATCATTGTTCTTTTTATGAATTGATAGTAATGAACGTCCGTGTCGGATTTCCTCAACCCTACTAGCGCATAACCTGCGCCGAATAGTGATTGATAGACAGCTCTTATCTTCATTCGCCAATCCAGTGCAAGTTCAGGCTCATCCTTTTTTATGAATTGAATGTTTTCAGGTATCGGTACTTCAATGCCATCGCTACTTGAAGGGATTTCCTCTAGATGTACTTCCATCATCGGGTTGCCTTTTTCAGATTGTCCGACTGCAAACGGTCGGTCGTAGTTGAGCAGTTTGGGTGTCCACGCGTCTTCCACCCGTTCACTAGAAATCCACCACTCGACTTGAAGCCGGTCTGATGGTAATCCTTTATTCAAGCCGTCTTCCATTTCGCCATAGCAATTTTCCAGATAAGTAGTGCTGATACCGTACAGCTTCGTCAGATTTAAATAAGCATTACGGCTTTCCAATGGATCAAATGTCCACGTAAGTAAGTCATAGCCAATTTCTTTGGCAAGTTTACGCTGCTCATTCTTTAGCATCTTACCAATCCCTAATAATTGATAATTCGGATGGACGCCAAGCATATGCGAACATAAATACGTTTTTCCATTTGCAAATCCCGGAAAGCTATATGAAAATCCGACCAACTCCTGTTGATCGAAAGCACCAATTACTAACCCACCATTTTTCGAAGCCGTATAGGTTTGATGTGTTGGAACCGTATTCTCTCCCCAAATTTGTTTTTCAAGTCCTTGAACCATTCGCATGTCTTCGTTCGATTCTAATTTGCGAATCGATAAATTAGTCTTCATAAACTCACGTCCTTTGTTCTAGCTGCTCAAATGTGCGGTTCACTGCTCGGGCGAGTATTTCGATTCCCGTCAGTATACTGTCATGATTGAACGTCATATTCGGATGATGAAGTCCCGGCGATAGATCACACCCAAGTCCAAGCATCGTCGCTTTGATGGCCGGTCGTTTCAGTGTGTAATAATGAAAATCTTCTCCACCCGGCGTGACTATAGGAGGCACGAGAGACTGCTCTCCCACTGTTTCCGCAATGGCTCGTGCCATTATTTCAACTGCGGTTCCATCCACCTGTGCAGCGGCTATTTCTGATTTGATTTCAAAATTGATCTGAACTTCAAACATCTCAGCAACAGTAGAAATCATTTTTTCCACTTGGCTCATTAGCTTCTCCATGACCTCATTTGTTTGAGCTCGAATGTCTAAACTGAACACCGCGTTCCCGGGAATAATGTTTGCCGATTCCCCGCCCGCTTGGAACATCGTCATTTTTGCGGAATGCGGAACCATTGGATCGACGTGAATGGCATGGATCGCCTGAACGAGTTGCGCCATTACTTCAATCGCATTTTGACCAAGATGTGGCCTCGCACCATGTGCATCCGTTCCGGTAATGGATCCTGTTACCATTTTTGCAGAACCATGTAAAATAGCGGGCGTCGAATAACCATCCCCGAGTTCTTGAATAGGACGAAGATGCACGCCATACAAATAATCTACATCGTCCACAACGCCTTTTTCCACAAATGATAATGCACCGGTTCCTTTTTCCTCGGCAGGTTGGAAAATAACTTTTAAACGACCCTCTTTTGGAATCCCAAGTCTCTTCAGAACGAGCAACGTCCCAACCGCCATCGTCATATGTGCGTCATGTCCACATGAATGATTGGCTTGATACACCCCGTCGACTTCTTGCCATAATGCATCAATATCCGAACGAAGCGCAACACAATGCTTGCCAGTACCAAGCGTCACAACCAGTCCCGTCGAATCCTCAAATGTCGTGACGTGGAACCCTTCATTCTCTAATAACTGCTGCAAATACTTCGTGGTCTCTACTTCCTGCCAACTGATTTCGGGATGTTCATGCAGATGAGTAAACACCTCTTCAATCAATGGTTTCACTTCTCTCAACGCGGCTTCCATCTTCAATCTACTCCTTCCACGAATAAAAAATCACTCGCTATGGATTGATAGGAATTTTGTCTTTTCTCAAAACTGTCTTTTTCCTTCACCGATAAACCAGCCACAATCGCATTCATGAATGAAAACAAAGAAGCCGTTGCGTCGAGTGTCGACTTGTTCGGTGAATAAATTGGAAATAACAAATGACTATATGTATGGATCGGAGCGAGTGTCGAATCTGTAATCCCTATAATGAATGCTTCTTGTTCATGTGCCAATCGTGCAATTTGAATCGTTTCTTTTAAATAACGATGAAACGAGATGACAATCACTACGGAGTTACCATTCATTTGACTCAATGTTTGAATGACATCTTCCGTTTCGGGCCGCAACAATCGCACGTTACTTCTCACTAAACCGATTGTATAGGAAAGCCAATTAGCCGCGTTATAAGACGATCGAAGGCCAAGCACATAGACCGTTTCGGCGTTAGCAAGGCGTTCAATTGCCTCTTCGTAATCGGCCTCCTCGATCTGTTTCATCGTCTCCATAATGGCTACACGATCCTTCTCCATGACTTGCTCAAAGAAATGTGGTTTTTGTTCGAGCACAAGCTTGGATTGCTGATAGGTCGTCAAGCTGCTTTGTTGAAACAACAAGTTCTCCCGAATATTCTTTTGTAATTCTGCATAACCAGATAGTTCCAAACTATGACAGAAGCGGATGACCGTTGTTTCACTGACATCAATCTTTGCTCCGATTTCTTGCGCTGAAGACATGGCAACTATTTTGGGATAATCGATAACATACTGCCCTACTTTCTTTTGGCTTTTCGATAGATCATTGTAGCGCTCTCGGATAAGCTCTTTAAGTTTCAATAACTCCCTCTCCTTTTGAAGCCAAAACACCTTTGAGATTTTAAATGAAGTTTAAACTTCATTATTTATTATTTACTAACTTATCACACTCATTGACAGAATACAATGCATAATCTGAATTATAAAAGGAATCTATTTTTTGGTGCACATTATGGTGAAAATTTTCTTACGTATATACATACAGGAATCTACAAGAGAAAACGGTTACTAACATGTTCCGTTAGCATCCGGATTGCAGCTAACGAGCGCAAGTCAATTTCACGAGGAGAAAATGGGAGTGTTGTAAATGTACAAGTCCCTCACACAACTCCAGTTCCATTCAGAGTTATTACGATTTATGTGGGGACCTGGTACTATCTACAATGCATATAAGCCAATACTTTATATTTTGTATCCAGAAACAAAATCATTGAAACCGCAAATTAAATCGTACACAACATAAAAAAGAGAAAAGGAATGTTACATGAAACTACTATACGAAACGACGATTATTAACACAGGCGGACGCGATGGCTATGTTTATTCACCAGATAATATTTTCAATTTAGATGTTGCGAAGCCTGTAGCACTTGGCGGTGTGGTGTCTGGCGCATCAAATCCTGAACAATTGTTTGCGGCTGGATATAGCGCATGTTTCAACAGTGCACTTGAAATTCAGTTAGATAAAGGAAAAGTAGAGTATGCTAGTAGTGAAGTTATCGCAACGGTAGCACTTTATCCAGATAAAACGGATGGCGGTGTAAAACTAGGTGCTAAACTTGAAGTGACAATCGAGGGTGTGGATCAAGCAACTGCAGAAGAATATGCAAAGAAAGCACATAATTACTGCCCGTATTCTAAAGCACTCAATGGGAATGTTGAAGTGGAAATCACAGTGAAATAAGAGGAGGAATTTACTTGGTATCGGTATACGATTTTGAAGTTAAAAAAACGAATGGCGAGATCTTGTCTTTGAAAGAGTTTGAAGGAAAGCCTTTAGTCATCGTCAACACAGCTAGTAAATGCGGCTTTGCTCCACAGTTCGGTGGTTTGCAATCGCTATATGAACAATATAAAGACGATGGACTGATGGTAGTCGGTTTTCCATGCGATCAATTCAATGACCAAGAGTTTGATACTATTGATGAAACGACTGAATTCTGCCAACTGAACTATGGTGTTTCATTCCCAATGATGGCAAAAGTGAACGTAAACGGCGATGAAGCAGACCCGTTATTCGATTACCTGACAACAGAGAAAAGCGGACTGCTCTCGAAGAAAATCAA
>NZ_PDYW01000034.1:0-19871 GCF_002743245.1 Sporosarcina sp. P26b | reverse complement strand
CAGATCTGTAGAGTTCGACGATTGTTTGTTTGAATTCCTGGTTATAACGTTTTTGTTTCATTCCGGACACGTCCTCTCTATTTATTAGGATAGAGACTTAACTAACTTGTGTCCATACATCTATACTAGCTCCAAATAGTGAAATAGTGATATTTGGTGCCGGGAAAGGGGGAAAGTTAACTTACTTTGCCTTTACACAAATGGGTTATAAATCCATAACAGTTGTGGATAACAATGAAGAAAAATGGGGGAGAAGTATAGGAACGAAAATTATAGAAAATCCGTTAAAGGTCTTATTTCCGAGAAAGGAAAGTATTAAGATAGTCATTGCGAGTGATTATTATATGGAAATATCTATACAATTAAAGCAATTGGGTTATATTGAAATGGATGACTTCTATCCAATCTTAGATACTGTTGAGAATATCAAATATATTAGTGAAGAAAAACTTTTAGTGAAACAGAAAAAAGTAATTAATGGGGTTGAAGTTGGTAAGTATACTTATGGCTATCAAAGATTTTGTTTTCCAGGAAGCATGGTAAAAAGTATAGGTTCATTTACTTCAATAAATCGTACTGCCGAAATTAGCAATACTAATCATCCGGTTGAATATATAACTACACATCCTTTTCTGTACAGAAAAATAAACCAATTTACAGGAGTGGAAAAAATTCCTGGAATTTTAAAAGATTCGGATGTAATGAAAAGAAATGATATTAAAAAAAATGGTAAAGTTGAAATTGGAAATGATGTTTGGATAGGAGCAGGTGCTATTATACTACCTTCTATTAAAATTGGAAATGGCGCAATTATTGGAGCGGGAGCGGTTGTAACAAAAGATGTACCTGACTATGCAATAGTGATTGGAGTTCCAGCAAGAATTATGCGATTTAGATTCACAATAGATGAAATCACAAAATTAAATGAAATAAAATGGTGGAATTGGGATGATAAAATTATTAAAGAAAGGGGAAAACTTTTCAGTAATAACGAAAAGTTTTTTCAAGACCACATGAATTAATAGAAACTTTATTATTATCTATGATGAAGTGTACCAATTTATAACCGACAGGAGACTTAATTTAGTGTGGCGGTAGCTATGTATATTAATATTATGATGAAAGGTCTGGTAGAAATGGAAGACAAAAAAATAGATAAAGTAATAGTTTTTGGAGCTAGCGAAGGTGGTAAAAACTATTATGAAAAACAAACTGATTACAAAATCTTAGCATTTATAGATAATGATAAAAATAAACATGGTAATTTAATAGGCAGTATACTTATTGTATCACCTGAAAATATGAAAAAATATGATTATGATTATATTATTATTGCTAGTGTTTTTTATAAAGAGATAAAAAACCAACTTTTAAATAAATTTAAAATTAGTCCAAAAAAAGTTAAGGTGGCCCCTAAAAGACTTTTGAAAGTATCTGATCGTCCTTTCGAAGATAATGATACTTTAGAGTTCGCGAGGGAAACTTTATTGAGGTTAATAAAGTTATTTTCTCAAAACAAAATTAAATACTTTGCTGATTTTGGTACATTGCTAGGAGTTGTTAGGGATGGAGATTTAATATCATGGGACGATGATATTGATCTGTCTATACTAATGCAAGATTATGAGGAGGTTATTAATTTTTTAAAAACTAAATTTGAAGAGATAGTAGTAGACAGCAATATAAAATGTAAGGTACATGTTACACACGATCAAATACGAAATGAACCTATAAATATAGGGTTATCTTTTATTAGTAATGGTAATAGAATAATTAAAAAGTTTCAAATCAATATTGGTGTAATTACAATAAAAGATAATCTTGCAATACAATCAATGAATAGTTCACCAAAACATCATTTTGAAAAACAACTAAAAGTTGATTTTTTTGGTGAAGAAATTAGTGTTCCTTTTGATTATGAATCATATCTTGAATTTACCTATGGAGATTGGAAAACACCTAAGAAAGATACAAGTTTTGAAGATTACCCATTTTCTTTTAAAGATATAGTAGTGCCTTATAAAGAAATTATTTGCTAATGTGGCTAAATAAAATACTTTGAAGAAATAGCTTATTATAGCTAGATTTAAGAAGGCAATGTTAAGGATATCGAAGGAGACTAAATTATGAGAAAAACACTTCAATTAAAAAAACTGATTCAATCTGACAAACTAGGTTTTCTTATGGAAGCCCACAATGGTCTATCTGCAAAAATTGTTGAAAATACAGGATTTAAAGGTATTTGGGCAAGCGGCTTATCTATAGCCGCAGCGCTTGGTGTACGTGATAATAATGAAGCTTCTTGGACGCAAGTGTTAGAAGTAGTAGAGTTCATGAGTGATGCAACTAGTATTCCTATTTTATTAGATGGAGATACGGGGTATGGTAACTTCAATAATATGCGTCGTTTGGTTAGAAAGCTGGAGCAACGTGGCATTGCAGGCGTTTGTATAGAAGACAAACTATTTCCGAAAACGAATTCGTTTATTGATGGAGAAGCACAACCGCTTGCAGATATGGATGAATTTTGTGGGAAAATCAAGGCTGCGAAGGATGCACAAATGGATCCGGACTTCATGGTTGTTGCACGTGTAGAAGCATTTATTGCGGGCTGGGGATTGGAAGAGGCTTTACGCAGAGCGGAGGCTTATAGACTTGCTGGGGCTGATGCGATTCTAATGCATAGTAAAAAATCGAATGCAACGGAAATTAAAGCCTTTATGGACGTTTGGAGCGATCGTCACCCTGTTATTATTGTGCCAACTAAATATTACTCTACACCATCCGATCATTTCCGTGAGTGGGGTGTAAGTACGGTCATTTGGGCAAATCATAATGTCCGTGCAGCTATTACAGCAATAGAGGAAGCTTCCAAGAGGATATTTGAAGATGAAAGCCTTGTAAATGTGGAAGGGACAGTCGCTAGCGTAAGCCATATCTTTGAGCTTCAAGGAGCTAATGAGTTAAAAGTAGCCGAAAAAAAGTACTTACCAACTTATGGGCAAGATACGAATGCGATTATATTAGCAGCGTCTCGTGGTTCAAAATTAGGTGAGTTAACAAGTATAATCCCGAAAACATTACTTAAAGTAAATGGAAAACCTATTTTACATACACTAGTGGATGAATTTAATCAGATGGGAATCAAAGATATTTCTGTCGTTCAAGGGTACGGGAAAGAATTTATTACGATAGAAAATATATCGACTATCGATAATCCACTATTTGATGAAACTAAAGAGTTGTATTCACTTTCTTTAGCTATGAACCAAATTAAGGGCGATACAGTCATTTCTTTTGGAGACATCTTATTTAAAAAGTATGTGTTGAATGAATTACTTAATCATAAAGAAGATATTGTAGTGATTGTGGACAGTGACGTAGAACAAAAAGAAGAGTATATGGATTACGTCCAGACGGATTGTTCGTATGATCGAAAGTTATTCAATCAAGTAGCCACATTAGAAGTAATGTCCACAAAATTGGATGGAAAAGCGGTTGATGGGGAGTTCATCGGTTTATGGAAGGTCAATGAAAATGGTGCGAAGGTTATAAAAAGCGCAATTGAAAAGTTGACAAAAGAAGACTCGTTCAATCAGCTTCGTCTCAGTGATTTATTCAATTATGTTGCAAAACATCACAAAGTTTCGGTAAGTTATATTCGCGGATCATGGATGGATATTGATAATATTATAGACCTTCAAAAAGCAGGTGAATTATAAAATGCTAGATATGCATGTCGTCGGGAAAGTGTTAGATGATTTAGGGTTTGACTTTTATAGCGGAGTTCCCTGTTCATTCCTTAAAAGTATGATTAATTATGCGATTAATAAGGATCAATTTGTGATGAGTGCGAACGAAGGGGATGCGGTTGCAATTTGTGCAGGTGCTCAATTAGGGGGCAAGAAAACGGTATTCCTATGTCAGAACTCTGGTATTACAAACGCTGTTTCTCCTTTAACCTCTTTAAATCAAATTTTTAAAATTCCAGTCTTGGGCTTTGTAAGCTTACGTGGAGAAGAGGGGATTTCAGATGAACCACAGCATGAATTGATGGGGAAAATCACTAGTGACTTATTAGATACTATGAAGATTGCTAATGAAGTATTGTCTTTAGATATAGATGAGGCGAAGAATCAATTAAAGAGAGCTAATGAAACAATCGAAAATGGTAAATCATTTTTCTTTGTTGTGAAGAAAAATACGTTAGGTACAGTCAAATTATTACCGAAAACAATAGTAAGCAAAGAGAATTGTAAAGTGGAAATAAGTGACACTCCAAAAGCTTATCCCAAAAGAATTGAAGCGCTAAAAGTAGTCCAAGATATGTCAGACGCTGATACGCTAGTTCTTGCGACAACGGGCGTGACTGGCAGGGAGCTTTATGAGTTGGAGGATAAGTCCAATCAATTGTATATGGTTGGCTCAATGGGGTGTATTAGTTCTTTAGGGTTAGGTCTAGCATTGGCGCAACCAAATAAAAAAGTGGTTGCTGTTGATGGAGATGGTGCGTTTTTGATGCGAATGGGTGCAATCACAACAAATGCTTATTATTCTCCCAGGAATCTATATCATTTGTTGTTAGATAATGGCATGCACGAATCAACAGGTGGGCAAGAGACAGTTTCAAGCCATGTTGATTTCGTTAAAATAGTTGAAGGTGCATGTTATCCAAAGGTAGATTCACTCAAGTCAGTAGAAGATTTGCATTTGTCATTAGAAAAGTGGAAAGGAAGTCCAGAGTTGACGTTTGGCTATCTTAAAACTAGTCCAGGTGTAAAAGAAGATTTGGCGCGCCCCAATATTACGCCTTTTGAAGTGAAGAATCGTTTGATAAATTATTTAAGTGGTGATCAAAATGATTAAAAAAGCAGTCATTGTTGCGGCGGGATTATCTAGTAGATTGTATCCTTTAACTTTAAATAATCCTAAATCACTTTTGGAAATAAATGACGAAGAAATCTTGTTGCGAAATATTAAATTATTAAAAGCTTCTGGCGTGAAAGAAATATTTGTTGTTGTCGGCTATCGAAAAGAAGATATTATGAAGAAGGCGCAAGGACAAGCACAATTTATTTTCAATCCTTTTTATAAGTTCTGTAATAATATGGGTTCCCTTTGGTTTGCGAAGGAAGCTATGAATAATGAGCCGTTTTATTATTTGCATGGTGATATTGTGTATTCGGAAGAGTTGTTAAAAGAATTTATTAAAAAGACAATAGATTCATCTGCTGCGATTGACTTATCTGTAGATTTCAAAGAAACGAATGAAGAAGCGATGAAAGTGCGTGTAACAGATAAACAGCATTTAATAGAGTCCAATAAAGAGATTGAGCTTAAGAAGAGCGATGGAGAATGGATTGGCCTTGCCCGAATTAACAATCCAATTGTTGTATTTAATTATATCGAAAACACCTTAACAGAAGAGCGGTATAATGTGTATGATACGTATGCATTTTCTAGAATGGCGGCAGCTGGAGAGAAAATACTATGCATTCCAACGATGAATGAACCGTGGATTGAAATTGATTTCCTTGAAGATTATGAAAAGGCGAAGGAGTTGTTTTCGTGAATTTCACTTATTATAACCCAGTGAAAATTGATTTCGGTATAAACTCTATCGAACGTTTACCAGAATGGATCGGAAATCGTAGTGCCTTACTCATTACTTCCGATGGATTTGAAAAGCGTGGGCTAGTTGCCTCCATGTGTATTAAGAATCCGCAGATTAAACAGGTGATTCATACGATTCAACCAAACCCTACACTTACTCAATTGAGAGAGTTATATGTAGATATTGACTTTAGTTCATTTGAAGTAATTATTGCACTTGGTGGTGGTAGTGTAATCGATATGGCAAAAGCACTTTCAATTTACAAAGATGACATTGTAGACGAGCCGTTTACCTCGATTGAAAAGATGTTATTTAATGGTTATGAATCTGAAGAAATTCTATATAAACCTATTATCGCAATCCCGACAACTGCCGGTACAGGTAGCGAAGTAACGCCTTGGGGAACGATTTGGGATGATGTGAATAAAAAGAAGTATTCTATTCATTCAAATAAACTGTGGTGTGAGGTTGCTATTTGTGATCCTAGACTGACGCTGACACTGCCAAGAGCGTTGACTATTCAAACCGGATTAGATGCATTGTCGCATAGTTTGGAATCTATATGGAATGTGAATAAAAGTCCGGTATCTTATAGCTATGCGAAAGAAGCTATTCCAAGTATTATAGAAACGTTACCAAAGCTAGCTCGAAATTTAGATGATCTAGCATTGAGAAGTCAGATGATGTTGTCGGCTTTACAAGCTGGTTTAGCTTTTTCGAATACCCAAACTGCAATAGCACATGCGATGTCTTATTATATGACATTACATAATGGGATTCCGCATGGTATAGCGGCCAGTATGACCTTGCCAGTGATTGCTAAGGTAGCAATAGTTCAAGAGTCGTTAGAGAGTGATTTGAAATTGTGTTTAGGAAATGTTCCAGTAGAAAGACTTGAACAATTTTTGCGTACACTTGATGTTTCAATTGATTTTACGACATATGGTTTAACTACTTCGGACTTTGTTGCTATAAAAGAGTCTTTGAAGGAAACGAGTCGTTCTAAAAATAGTTTGATTGACACGGACATGCTTTTTGAACTTATTTCGAATGAAATTTAATGTTTAAAGCACTGGAGTAGGAGGAAGCCTATGAACATAGAAAAACTAAAACAAGTATTCGCAGATAGCCTTGATATAGATTCATCCCTAGTAGTAGACAACCTAAGATTCAACTCCATTGCAGAATGGGACTCAATTGCACATATGGCGTTAGTTACAGAAATCGATGATGTATTTGATATAATGTTAGATACCGATGATGTGCTAGATATGAGCTCGTTTGCGAAGGCGAAAGAGATTTTGGCGAAGTATGAAATTTTGTTTGAGTAGGTGATGTATATGTTGAAGGATAAAATCATTTTGGTGACGGGTGCGACACGTGGAATTGGACAAGCTACTGCGGTTAAATTAGCGGAGTGTGGTGCGCAGGTAGTGTTGCATGGTCGCACGCATGAAAGGCTTACGGAGACGATTACAGCTGTGCAGGCTGTTGGTTATGAGCCATTCGTGGTGTTATATGATGTAACAGATAAACCTGCGATGAAGCAGGCTATTGTTTTGATCAAGAAGGAATTTGGTCATTTAGATGGCTTGGTGAATAATGCGGGTGTCATGCAAGAAGGTTTGCTCGGCATGATGAAGATTACTGCGATTCAGGAGATGTTGACGGTCAATGTAACGTCTGCTCTTGTACAAATGCAATATGCGTCGAAGTTGATGTTGAAAAATGAATCTAGCTCGATTGTTAATGTTAGTTCAATTATTGGATTGAACGGGGCGGAAGGTAGTACGGCATACGCGGCGAGTAAGGCGGCTGTTGTGGGCTTCACGAAATCGGCTGCGAAAGAATGGGCGATGAAGGGGATTCGTGTCAATGCAGTGGCTCCTGGTTTTATTGAGACGGACTTGACGTCGCATTATGAAGGTGAACGTAAGGACGCTGTGTTGCAGATGATTAAGATGCAACGGTTTGGAAAGGCACGTGAAGTGGCGAATGTAATTGCATTTTTATTGTCAGATGACGCTTCGTATTTAACGGGTCAGATTATTGGAGTAGATGGGGGCATGGTTATTTGACCATGTCTTTTTGTCATATAGGGGGGAAGATGATGGGCTTCTTTGCAATGGATAGTGAATGTGTGGCGGTTATTACGAAGGATCGGTCATATAGTTATTGTGAAATTCCTCGCATCGAGTTTACCAGTTCGACTAAAGAGTTGATCATAATTTTATGTGAGAATAAGATTGGTGTGCTTGGAGCTTATATAAGTGCGTTGAATAGTGGACATGCGGTGATGTTGCTTGCGAAGGATATGAATCTTGAACTTTTGACTGAGATATTGACTAGTTATGAGCCCAAGTGGATTGTTGGACTGGAAGCTTTTAAAGGATATGTAGTGAAGGATAGTAAGTTAGTTCGTGTGCAATCTGTTAATCAGGAGATTCATGCAGATTTAGCTGTGTTGTTGAGTACTTCAGGTACGACGGGGAGTCAGAAGTTTGTGCGTTTGTCGTATCAGAATTTACGGGCCAATGCGGAGTCAATTATTGAGTACTTATCAATCGATAAACAAGAGCGTGCGATGATGAATTTGCCGTTGTCTTATTCGTATGGGATGTCAATTGTGAATAGTCATTTACTTGCGGGAGCTTCTGTTTTATTGACGGATGAAAGTGTCATAGCGCAGTCATTTTGGTCTTTGGTGAAGGAGCAGAGGGCGACGTCACTTGCGGGTGTACCGTTTACGTATCAAATGTTGCAGCGAATTGGTTTCTTTAAGATGGATCTACCAGATTTGAAAACGTTGACTGAAGCGGGCGGTCGTTTAAATACGAATTTGGTTGAGGCATTTGGGAACTATGCAAGTGAGAATGATAAGCGTTTTTTTGTAATGTACGGACAAACAGAAGCAGCACCACGAATTTCTTACATTCCGCATAATCGGGTGCTTAAGAAATCAGGTTCAATCGGCATTGCAATTCCTGACGGTGAGTTATCAATTGATCAAGAAAATGATGAGCTAATTTACAGTGGACCAAATGTGATGATGGGCTATGCAGAGTGTGTGGCTGATTTGGCTAAGGGAGACGAATTGAATGGTGTCTTACATACGGGTGATACAGCGGTTGTAGATGCAGAAGGTTACTATACGATTACCGGACGCTTGAAGCGTTTTATTAAATTATTTGGTTTGCGCATTAATTTGGATGAAATTGAACGCACATTAGAGAAAGAGTTTCAAATGGCTGTAGCTTGTGCGGGAAATGACGATAAATTAGTTATAATGGTGGAAGAGGAATCTGTGGTGGAGTTGGTGAAAGCGGCTGTGGCTGAACTTTATAAATTGCACCGAACGGCGTACAAAGTAAAGGTGCAAGAGATTCCACGTTTGCCGAATGGTAAAATAGATTATGTAACAATAAAGGAGACGTCTATATGATCGTTCCTTATCATCTGATACAACTAGAAAAAGAGCGTGCGTTGGTCGAGAAGTTGAATGACTTAACGAAGTGGCATATAGATAGATGTCCCGAATATCGGGCGATGCTTGAAAAAAGCGGTGTGGTTGTTGAGGCTAGTACGATAAGTGAAGTACCGTATTTGCCTGTGCAGTTGTTTAAGTTGATGGAGCTGAAGTCTGTTACTGATGAGAACGTTGTAAAGGTACTGACTTCTAGTGGCACGACGGGGCAGCAAGTATCTCGGATTTATTTGGATAAGGAAACGGCTGTTGCACAGACGAAGACACTTGTTGAAGTGATGAAGCCGATTTTAGGTGGAAAGCGTTTACCGATGATTATACTGGATACGAAGTCGGTGTTGAGGGATCGTACGTCTTTTAGTGCGCGTGGTGCTGGGATTTTAGGGTTTTCTAATTTTGGTCGTAAGCATTTTTATGCTTTGCATGATGATATGACGCTCGATATAGAAGGATTGCAGGCTTATTTAAAGGAGTATGAAGGGCAACGCGTGTTGTTATTTGGTTTTACTTTTATGATTTGGCAGTATGTCTATAAAGAAGCCGTTGCGCGGAATTTACAGTTAGATTTCGGTGATAGTGTGCTTATTCATGGTGGAGGTTGGAAGAAGCTAACGGATGAAGCGGTGGATACGCAGACGTTCAATCGTTTGCTTTCTGAGCAATTAGGTATTCGTGAAGTACATAATTACTATGGCATGGTAGAGCAAGTAGGCTCTATTTTTGTTGAGTGTACTGATGGTTACTTACATGCGCCTAGTTATGCAGATGTGCTGATTCGCGATGCAATTACATTCGATGAGCTTCCTATAGGTGAAAAAGGCTTGATTCAAGTGGTAAGTGAGCTACCTAAGAGTTACCCAGGGCATTCATTGTTAACGGAAGATTTAGGAACAATTATTGGTGTGGATGATTGCAATTGTGGTTGGAAAGGGAAGTATTTCACTGTGGCTGGCCGTATTCCGAAAGCTGAATTACGGGGATGTAGTGATACGTTTCAGGAAGGTGATCGCGAATGAAGTTGTTTTGGCCGATAGAGAAGGATTGGGAGAGTGAGCTTTCTACGTTAGGTGAATACGCACCTAAACGACCATTTGATGAGTCGGTGCTTGCTTTCATGCAGGCATTGTCTAAGCGTTTTGTGCGTATGAGTCAGACGCCTGAGATTGTGGCACTTGGATTTTGGTTGCGAAAAGCAAATGTACATAAGTTACAGCAGGCTTTTGAACGTGAAGGCCGACTGGTAAAGGCAAGGGGAACGGTGTTTCATATTGCGCCTTCAAATGTGGATACGATTTTTGTTTATTCTTGGATGCTGTCGCTTTTAGCTGGGAATCGCAATGTGATTCGTGTTTCTAGTAAAGAGTTGGTTGGTATGGGTTTGCTGCTGGAGACGATCGTGGAAGAGTTGCAGAATCCTCTTTTTGAATCGATAGCGGAGCGGACGATGATTTGTACATATAGTCATGAAGAAGTGGCAACGGCTAAGATTAGTGATGCTTGTCATACGCGTGTGATTTGGGGGGGCGATGAGACAATTCGTGCGATTCGCAAAGTACCGCTTGCTCCGCTTGCGAATGAGTTGGTATTTCCTGATCGTTTTTCATTGGCTGTGTTGAGTAGTCAATCGGTAGTTGCGTTAAATGAAGAAGAGTTGAATCAACTTACGGATCGCTTTTATAATGATGTGTTTTGGTTTGATCAGATGGCTTGTTCTTCGTCTCGGTTGGTTATTTGGACGGGTTCAAGTCAAGAAGAAGCGAAGGTACGTTTCTGGTCAGCGTTTCAGAAGAAGATAGAAGATAAGCGATATGAGTTGGTGGCGGCTACGCAAGTGTTGAAGTATACGACGATGTTATGGATGGCGGCTGATAATGCAGTGACGAGTGTTTCGCCAAGTAAGTATATTTCACGGGTGCAGTTGGATGAAATTCCTGCCTTTGCACGAGAGAGGCATTGTGGCGGCGGTTTGTTTTATGAGTATGATACAGTAGATTTATTAGAAGCAGCTGCACTATTGATAGACAAGGATCAGACAGTATCTTATTTTGGTTTAGACCTGCAGGAGTTGCGTGAGTTTGTTGATGCGATACCTACACGTGGTGTGGATCGAGTGGTGCCTGTTGGACAAGCGCTTGATTTTAGTGGCGTCTGGGATGGACAGAACTTTTTGACTTCGTTTACAAGGGAAGTTGTGATCATATGAAATGGATTTCAATTCGTGAAGAACATTTGCAACAAATTTTGGATTGGCGTACGAGTGAAGCGGTGACACGGTTTATGTATACGGATATCGACTATAGTTTGGATAATCAGCAAATGTGGTTTGCTTCTATTCAAGCGGATGATACTGGTCGGTACTGGTTGATGGAAAATCGTGGCGAGTTAGTCGGACTCATATCAATCACGGATATTGATTGGCGACATAAGCGCGGATCGTGGAACTTTTATATAGGCAATCCAAAGTATGCGATGATTGCTGGGTTACTCGGAGCTTATATGTATAACTATGCGTTTTATACGTTAGACTTTCAGAAGTTATCGGGTGAAGTGATGGATGTGAACGAGGGCGTTCGATCGTTGCATCAGAAGTTAGGTGCGCGTGAAGTAGGTGTGCTAGAACATCATATTTTGAAGAATGAAACTTGGCATGATGTACATGTTTTTGAGATGACTAAAGCACATTGGCAAGAGGTCGGACAGAAGTTTAGAAAATATGTTCCGGAGGTGGAAGTATGAAAACCATCGTCATTATTCAAGCTCGAATGGGTTCCACTCGATTGCCGAGAAAGATTGTGAAACCGTTGGGAACGACAGATGTTCTAGCATATGTAACTTCTCGTTGTAAGCAAATTCAACATATTGAGGATGTTATTGTAGCGACATCTACTTTACTACAAGACGATGCGGTTGAAGCTTGGTGTCTGGAACATAATGTTACGTGTTTCCGCGGTTCTGAAGAGGATGTTTTAGATCGTTATGTACAATGTGCGCGAGCCTATGAGCCAGATTATGTGATGCGTGTGACAGCAGATTGTCCGTTTGTAGATTATGAATTGGCGAGTGCTGTTATTGAATTGATGAAACGCGAACGTAAGGATGTCTTGAGTTTGGTTGGAGGTATGCCTAGGGGATTAGCAGTAGAGCTGATTTCTTATGTTGCACTTTTAACGATTCATGAAAAAGGGCAAGAGCCACGACATCGGGAACATGTGACATATTATGCGTATGAATATCCAGAAGAATTTATGCATGCGGTATACACTGTGTCGAGTGATAGATTGCATCCAGAATTGCGTATTACGTTAGATACGGCTGAAGATTATGCGTTATGTCGTGCAATTGCAGATCGTTTTCAAGATGATTTAGTTCCTAGTACCGATGTTATTCAATATTTATTGGATCATCCAGAAATTGCTGCGTTAAATGCACATATTGAACAGAAGCCGGTTGACTAATATGGATGTGCTGATTCGTACGGATGCATCTGTTGAAATTGGTTCTGGTCATGTGATGCGCTGTTTGATGATTGCGGAATTGTTACGTGATCACGGATGTGTAGTAACATTTATGATGGAGCTATTGCCAGGAAATTTGATTGAATTTGTTAAAGCTAAAGGATTTTCAGTTGTTCAAGAATTTAAGCCGGCTGAAATTTGTATTATTGATCATTATGCAATTGATGAGACTTGGGAGCGCTCGATTCGTTCGGAAGTAAAGAAGATTGTTGTCGTTGATGATCTAGCGAATCGCTACCACCATTGTGATGTGTTGATTGATCAAAACATGGTTCCTGATTTAGAAAGACGTTATGACTTTTTAGTACCTGAACATTGCGTTCGATTACTTGGACCAAGGTATTTGATTATGCGGGGAGAGTTTATACGTGAGAGACAAAGCGCGAAAGTACGAGATGGCAATATTGAGCGTTTGCTGATTTTTATGGGCGGTAGTGACCCGACGAATGAGACGATGAAGGTTTTAGCCGCAATGGATGATGTGAAGTTTCATCGAGTAGATGTTGTAGTTGGGGCATCGAATGAGATGAAGGCGGATATTGAAAAGTTATGCGCAGGATCGGGTTACACTTTTCATTGTCAAATTGATTATATGGCTACGTTGATGGGCAAAGCAGATTTTTCAATTGGTGCTGGCGGTAGTACAACGTGGGAGCGATGTTATGTCGGACTGCCATCGTCGAGTACGGTAGTGGCGGATAATCAATTGATTGCGACGGAAACAGCAGCTAGTCTTGGGGCTGTTTGGAATCTTGGTTGGCATAAAGAGGTTACAGTTGATACATATAAGGAATTCATTCAGTCGTTGCGTACTAGGCGTGATGAGTGGAAGAATATGAGTGAACGTGGAATCGAGTTGACGCAAAGCGAAAGACCGAATCCATGGGTAGATACTATAATGGAGTTGATGGAATGATAAACATAGCAGGGCGTGAAATTGGAGTTCATACAAATCCTTTCATTATTGCGGAGATGTCGGGTAATCATAACCAGTCGTTGGAACGTGCATTGCATCTTGTAGATTTGGCGGCTGAAGCGGGAGTCGATGCGGTGAAGTTACAGACATATACACCGGATACGATGACGCTAGCTATTCATACAGGTGAGTTTTTCATAGAAAGCGATACGAATTTATGGAAAGGGCAGTCGCTTTATACTTTGTATGAGGAAGCATATACACCGTGGGAATGGCATGAAGCGATTTTTGCGCGTTGTAAAGATCATGGGATTTTAGGATTTAGTTCACCGTTTGATGAGACAGCGGTAGATTTCTTGGAGACGTTGGATGTTCCAGCTTATAAGATTGCTTCATTTGAAAATGTGGATATTCCATTGATTCGTAAAGTTGCCGCCACAGGAAAGCCAATAATCATTTCGACTGGTATGGCTAGTTTGGCTGAACTAGATGAAGTGGTTCAAACGGTTCGTTCACAAGGAAATGAGCAATTAATTTTATTGAAATGTACAAGTACATACCCCGCCACACCGACAAATTCAAATTTATTAACAATTCCCCATCTACAACAATTGTTTGGAACAGAGGTTGGCTTGTCGGATCATACGATGGGGGTTGGAACGTCGATAGCAGCAGTTGCTTTAGGGGCTACTGTTATTGAAAAACATTTTACGACGTCACGTGAAGATGGTGGAGTGGATGCAGCATTTTCAATGGAACCACACGAGTTGAAGTTGCTCGTGGAAGAGTCAGAGCGTGCTTGGCAAAGTCTTGGGAAGATTCAATATGGCCCGACGACTGCGGAATTGGCTTCATTGGAGCATCGACGTTCGTTGTATATTGGTGAAGATTTGCAAGTCGGCGATGTCTTGACGGAAGACAATGTTCGTATTATCCGACCGGCGCATGGACTGGCTCCTAAGTATTTGGATTTAGTGTTAGGGAAGACAATTAAAACAGATGCGGTGACAGGAACACCGCTTAGCTGGGAGTTGTTATTATGAAAAAACGAAAGGACTTCTTATCCTATGGTAAACAATCAATAGATGAAACGGACATTGCGGCTGTAGTGGAAACATTACAGTCGCCTTTTTTAACACAGGGTCCGAAAGTTGAAGAGTTCGAGCTAGCAGTTGCGGAATATGTTGGAGCGAAGTATGCAGTGGCGTTTGCGAATGGTACGGCTGCGCTTCATGGAGCTTGTTTTGCGGCTGGTTTTGATAAAGATGATGAAGTGATTACGACGCCGATTACGTTTGCAGCAACGTCTAATGCGGTGTTGTATTGTGGCGGTACTCCAGTGTTTGCTGATATTGATGCCGAGACATATAATCTAGATCCTGCTTCTGTACGTAAGAATATATCTTCTCGAACGAAGGCAATTATGCCGGTAGATTTCACAGGACAGCCGGTGGATTTGGATGCAATGATGGAGATTGCACAAGAGTATAAGTTGGTGGTTATTGAAGATGGTGCACATTCGCTGGGCGCTGCTTATAAAGGTAGAAAAGTTGGATCACAAGCCCATATGACGATGTTCAGTTTTCATCCTGTGAAGCCCATTACGACGGGCGAAGGTGGCATCATTACGACGAATTCTGAAGAGTATTATGAGAAGTTGAAGTTGTTTAGAAGTCATGGAATTAGTAAAACACCTTATTCAATTGAACAGGGTGATTGGTATTATGAAATGACGAATTTAGGCTTTAATTATCGGATGAATGATATTCAAGCGGCACTTGGTTTGTCGCAGCTTGGGAAGTTGGATGGATTTATTGAACGTAGACGTGAGATTGCGTCTCTATATAATGAAAAGCTAATTGATGTTCGGGGTGTTGTGATACCTGAACAGTTGGAGGATACTGAATCGGGGTGGCATTTGTATATGATTCAATTAGATGAACGTGTGCTTGGGAAGTCTAGACGTGAAGTATTTGATGAGATGCGTGCGATGAATATTGGTGTACATGTTCACTATATTCCAGTGTATTGGCATCCGTATTATCGGGATTTAGGCTATGAAAATGTTACTTGTCCGATAGCGGAGCAATGGTATGAGCGTGCGTTGACGTTACCAATTTTCCCTGGGATGACAGATACGGATGTTGAGGATGTAGTGGAGAGTTTAAAGCATATCATACACACTCTTTAAAAAGAGTGTTTTTTGTCGATATATATTACATAATGAAATGTAACGTATCTAACGTAGTGAAGGGATTTTGATGCGATATGAAACAATTAAAGCTAGATCTCTCATTAGTAGAGTCATTTTTGCAAGCTCATGAAATTCCTTTGTTTAATATGTTAGTACCAGGTCCCTACACAACTCTAGTGTAATTCAGAATTGTTCCCGATTTGTGCCAGGACCTGGTACCTTCTTTAAAGGGGATATTTAAAGATATAAGGAGTATTGTTCCAGTACAGGCCAAATAGTTGGCACAGAGGTGCTGCTCGATTATTTACAAAACAAGGTAAGAAACAATCATGAAATTTTCATATAATAGGTACCTTCATTACGATTACTCGTAAGCGCGCTCAATGTAAAGTGTCGCATATCTTTGATAGTAAAAAGCGACCGAAACCATTCACAAATTAATAAAGACTGGTATAGTTAACATTACTTAAGCTATTAAATAGTTTAAAAGCACTATCGATTCAAACAATTATTTAATTGACGAGGTAGGGGGGATATTATGGTGATACCTAACTTTTTTGATGATTATCACTTACCGGACGGAATTCATGAATGTACAATGGAAGAAATAGAAGAAGAATTTCTTTTTTCGGGGACTAGAGAAAAAAAGTGGAAACAGTTTACTTCTATGTTATTCAGAATGGAAGAATTAGGTATAAAACCAAAAAAGCTACTAATTAACGGGAGTTTTGTAACTAGAAGAGAGAATCCAGGGGATGTAGATTTTGCGGCATTGATTCCTCCAGAGATAATAATCGAAGCTCTAAAAAAGGCTGAAGATGATCATGATATTAGCGGTATAAAACTATTTATAGGACATGAAAATCAGTTGGCATTAAGAAATCTTTTTGGAGCCCATCTATTAGTAGCTGATAATGAAGAAATGTTGAATGAGTGGTCAATGATTTTTATAAAGGGCCAATCCGGAAAATTGAGGGAACCTGATCCGAAAAAAGATCCTGAGTGGGTTAGAAGACCAGACCGCAAGGGAATACTACAGATAACATTGGAATAGATACCAATAGGAGGTGATTCTATTGACAGCAAATCATTATGAAACAGAAATTTTAGATACGATTAATGATTTAAAAAGAGCAAAGAAAAATCTTGAAAGAATACTTAGCGACTATCAGAATACACCCCAATTAATCGAATTTTATTTACCTTCTGCCGAACTTCAGGTGAACAAATTAAATATGCACTTGAAATATTTAATTGAAAATGAAACTAAAATGCAATTAGATGAAAGTACAAACTATGTTGAACCAGACATTTGGATTAGATTAGAAGGAGAAACCTTTGAAGGCAAGGGGCAAATTGGAGTAATAGGAGCTTATCTACAGAAATTAAATGTAGCGAATAAACAAGCCGTAAACTTAATTGGACGTATACATGAAAGATTTGAAAAGTCCAAAGGAATGCTTAGTAATATATCATCTCTTGATTTAGTATCCACTGCTCAAGGTAGTTTTAAATTAGGCTTAAAAAGAACAGATATCAATCCTCAACTCGGTTTTGAGCAACTCGATTTATTTTATAGTGACGATGTTGCTGGTGATATTCAAAAGTTAGAAGATTTAAAGGATTTAGAGGAACTTTCTATTGAAGGCATAAAATTAATTGCAGATACGATAGAATCAAGCCAAAATGATGAGTTGTTTGAAAAGTTAAAAGAACGTTTTGGAGAAAATGATTTCAAAAAGCTGATTCATTATACAAAGGAACTTGTACCAACTTCTAGATCTTCCTTTGACAAAGTATTTTTCGAAGGAAATTATATTGATTCATTTCAAGCTGTCGAAGCTACAAGAGATACCAGGAAGTTATTAATTGATAAAGAAAAGACTTTGACGCAGAAATCTACATTCATTGAAGGAGAAGGATGGTTCAGGGCTGTAGATATGGATAACTTTACTGCCACAATTAGACCTTTACACTATAAAGATACTACCTTGGCAGAAATATCTTGCAAATTTTCAAAAGAAACATTTACTTCTAATGATATCGCTTCTTTTATTGATAGATTTTTCAGCGTAAACGGTTTCTTGGTATATAACCAATACCAAGAACCGATTAGATTAGATGTGGACGAAGTACTATTAAAGAATACTTCAGAAATTGAAAATTAATTTATTTTAAAGGTAAGCGTCTAAAAATCGACACGTTGTTTCATACAAAAGAAAATGCCCCAAAGAATCGATTAAAGATCCTTCGGAGCATTTACTATTTCTTTGACTGGATATAACAATTCTTTGGTAAGGTCTTCGACCAAGGCATTAAATAGTAGTTGGTACCAGGTCCCCACACAACTCTAGTTTAATTCACAATTGTTTCCGATTTGTGTCGGTACCTGGTACTTCCTTAAGATTGTAAGACACCAAATTTGTAGATGCTAGGTCCCTGCACAGCTTTAGTTTAATTCAGAAGTGTTTAAAAATGTGTGTGGACTGGTATTTATCTTCTAAGTTTCACGACACTTTTCCAAAACTATTAGTGTGGCGCTGTGCATCAAACGACTCGGACACTATTCTAAGTTGTTCGAGAGTTGTTTGATACACAGGCAAACTTGTTTTTAACTTGCGAGTAGGAGAAGAAAGCATGATGGCTGCACTGAGTCGGATTGAAGATGTTGATGTAGCGAAGGGATTTTGGGGTTGTTGCGTTAACATATCTAGACATGAATAAGATTTCACTACTGGATTTGTAATTCAGAACTGAAATGCGAGTTTCTATATATTGGAAAAATGTGAAGGAGAAAGAAATTGAAATGCAGAATATCATAAGTACTTACAAAGAATATGTAAAATTCTCGAATGAAAATATAAATATTCCTATACATTACATTATTTTTTTAATTTCCATGTTTCTAATGTACAACCCATCTTATATTGACTTAATAAATGCAAATAGTTGGGTTCCTTCTAACATAAGAGATATTTTGTTAGGAGTATTTGATTTGATTTATTCTAATATTTTTTTAATTTATATTGTTTTAATGATACTTTTCACTTCTATATATACTTTGGATAAAATAAACATTTTCAATAAAATACTTCCAAATGATGAGCAATTTACTGACGGTACTAAAGTAAGTTGGAACCAAATCAGTGCATTGCATAGAATAATTAAATGTGGAATAATATTAATTACCGCATTATGGATTTATTATTTTGCAATTAACGTCTTATTTAATCCTGGAAATTATATTAATAACTTTTTTGATGAAAATATATATGATTTTTCCGAAACAGGATATTATGATAATATTCATTCAACATTCATGCAGACTTTATACTATCTAAATTTAGTTATTTTAATATGTTTTATAATCCGCTCTTTGTTTCAAATTAAAATACCTGTCAGTAAATATACTTTGAATAATGATCATTTATCATATTACATAGAGATAAATTTTTATTCTTGTACTCCTTCAATGGGACAAGAGAAAAGAATAGTTATTATGAAGGATAAATACGCGAAAAAATCAAACTATTACTTAATAGAAGAACATGCTAAGCCATACAATGAACCAAATATTAATCTCATAAAAGGTACTATAGCTCCGTCACTAAAAAGGCCAAATATCAAGTCATATGAAGTGAAAAATGTCTCTAGAGATTTAAATGAGATTATTTATCACTTTGATCAACTTGTTTTACGTTTGGAAAGGCAAAAATAAATTAAATATGCACATAAAAGTAATCATAGAATAAATATTGCAGCCCATAATACGAAACTGCTTTGATGAGTAGTATTGTTTAAAGTGAACCTTTTAACTACACAACTTTATGTTTGTTCTCAATAGTTCAGGTATCTATATAGGACTCAGCTGTGTTAAGAATCTGAAAAGCTCGCCAATTCATATAAGAATTAGTGGGCTTTTTATTGTTTTTACTAAGTCGTGCCCACTAATGTTGCATAGCTGTAAATGAGGGGTACCTGTTATATGAAATAGATTAAGTGAAGCACAAAGAAAAGTAAGCGTCAAATAGTGAACACATATTAATAGAAGAAGATTCGTGAGATACTCCTCCCATAGAACACATTTTGGGAGGTATTTATTTGAAAAGAAAAGAGAAAGAAGCATACTGGTCTGCGAAGATCGATGA
>NZ_PDYW01000033.1:0-20119 GCF_002743245.1 Sporosarcina sp. P26b | reverse complement strand
GTCAACACTTTCACTTAAAATGTTTTTCTTTATTAAGTTTGATGTTTTCGCAACTGCTCAATGCGACGCTTATAAATATACCACCGTGTTTAAAGGAATGCAAGCTTTTTCACCATTCTTTTAAAAAAGAATGGCGAAACCGCATAGCGCTGCGAATCCTGGGATTCCTAGTATGGCCAGAATCATGCCTGATGCAATGTTCACAGGTACATATATTCCGATAAATCCACCGGCAATGTTCATTAAGAAGAGAATAAAGAACGCAAACGCCAATCTAAACCAAAAAACCGATAAGCGCTCCATGTTCTTCTCAAGAGTGGTTCGGCTCATGCTCAACAGTAGTAATGATACAACTCCAAATATAGCTATGACTAAAATCCTCACAGAAAACGCCCTTTCTATCTCATAGATACTTATCTATATGCGTCTCTGTGGAATTGTAGTCCACTTGTTTCTATCTTTTAAACTTCTTCTATAGTTCTCGGCGACCTTCCAACGCTCTAGACAACGTAACTTCATCTGCATATTCCAGATCTCCCCCGACCGGTAAGCCGTGTGCAATACGTGTTGTCGTGATTCCAGATGGTTTGACGAGCCTTGAAATATACATGGCTGTCGCTTCTCCTTCTATAGTAGGGTTCGTCGCAAGAATCAATTCCTGCACTTCGTCATCTTGAAGTCTAGTTAACAACGAAGGGACATTGATATCTTCTGGGCCAATGCCATCCATCGGCGATATAGCACCTTGTAATACATGATACAACCCACGATAGTCACGCATCTTCTCCATAGCAATTACGTCTTTGGGATCCTGCACTACACAGATTGTTGTGCGGTCACGGGATTGATCTTGACAGATATAGCATGGATCAATATCCGTTATATGACCACAGACTGAACAGAACTGCAGATTACGTTTCGCGTCAACTAATGCTTTAGCAAAGTCTAGTACGGTGTCTTCCTTCATACTTAATACAAAAAACGCCAGACGACCCGCAGTTTTGGGGCCGATGCCTGGCAATTTCATAAAACTATCCATTAATTTAGATATAGGTTCAGGATAATGCATTATACAACCTCCTAGAACATCCCGGGCAAGTTCATTCCTTTTGTAAATTGGCCCATTGTGGAGTTCGTAATTTCTTCTGCTTTTGCAATTGCATCGTTTGTAGCGATAACAATCAAGTCTTGTAGGATTTCTACGTCTTCTGGATCTACCGCTTCTGGATCGATAATCACTTCAAGGACTTCTTTATGACCTGAGACGATTACTTTGACCATACCGCCACCTGCTGTACCTTCCATTCGCTCATTCCCTAGGTTTTCCTGTGCCTCTGCCATCTTCTTTTGCATCTTCTGCATTTGTTTCATCATACCTTGCATATTTCCTGCTCCACGCATAATTAATTCCTCCTTAGTAATTTACTCTTCTATAGTTATAAAATCTTTTCCGAACAAGTTTTCAGCTTCAGTTACGAGTGGATCAGCATCTTCAATCGTTGCTTCTTCCATGAACGCTGAAATGGGTTGTTCCTCCTCTGATTGTTGAGGGTTTTCTTTATTTTTCTGACTAGCCAATCCACTTTTCCGAATGAAATCAGCACGGACTTCTAACCAGCTTTCTTCTGCTACGTAGACTACTTCATAACCTTTACCTGTCAATCGAAGTAACGCATCCGATAAGCCTGCTTGTAATGTAGCATTTTCAGAAGCCATCAGGCAATGAATTTCATATTTGAATTTTAGCACAAATGCCGTCTCGGATGCTGCTACAGGCTCCGTCTCTTCCAATAAAGCAGCATGTGAACGTTGCATACTTTGCATCATACCTGCCCATTGCTCGCGAATCACTTGAATGTCAGACTTCGTTGCTGCTTTTAATACTTCTACAATCCTACCCGTTGGTACTTTAGCAGACCTAGAAGCAGTTGAAGCTGCTCTTTTTGCCGGTGCTTGCGGCTCAGCGGCTTGCTGCACAGCCCCTGCTGCTAATTGTTGCTGGAGTTGTCTAACGGTTTGTTCCAGCACCGCAAGCTTTTGTGCCATTTCAGGGTCGGCTACAGAAGTAGATACTTGTCGTTGCTCTCCGGAATGAATCATTTTTAATAAAGCAGATTCAATGTACACCTTACCATGATTGGAAAAACGCATTTCCTGTTGTGTTTTTGAAAGGATATCGATATATCGGTATAATTCATCCGAATGGAACTCTTGAGCTAGCTCTTTAAATTTACCACCGTCTGAAATCAATTCCAGAAGATCTGTCAATTCAGGCGCAGTGCCAAGTAATAACATATCTCGGAAAAATGTAATCATGTCTTCTGCAAGTCGGCCTACATCTTTCCCCTCTGCGATTAACTCATGCAGCAAGGACAATGCGGATCCGGCGTCTTTCGCTTGAATCGCCTGCGCTAGCTGATAAAAGATTTCTTCACCAATTGCTCCGGTCACCAGCAACGCGTCACTTGTCGTCAACTCATCTCCGCTAAACGATACGGCTTGATCGAGCATACTGAGCGCATCTCGCATTCCGCCTGTCGCAGCTTGTGCAATGGCACGTAATGCTCCAGTATCGGCAGTAACTCCAATATCACCAATAACCTTTTCCATTCGCTCAATGATTTCAGGTGACGTAATCGGTTTGAAATCAAATCGCTGACATCTAGAAATAATGGTGAGTGGTAACTTGTGAGGTTCTGTAGTCGCTAGAATAAATACGACATGAGCAGGGGGTTCTTCCAATGTCTTCAGCAAAGCGTTAAAAGCTGAATTGGAAAGCATATGCACTTCATCAATGATATAGACTTTAAATCGCGCATTTGACGGTGCTACATGCACACGCTCGATAATGTCACGGATCTCTTCGACGCGCGAGTTAGAAGCCGCATCAAATTCCGTCACGTCTGTATTGGACCCTTCGGTAATGCTCTTGCACGTCTCACATACGTTACAAGGTTCTGCTGCCGGTCCGTTTTCACAGTTTAAGGCTTTAGCAAAAATCTTCGCCGCACTCGTCTTCCCTGTCCCTCTAGGTCCCGAAAATAGATAAGCATGCGTCGTCTTCTGGTGGAGAAGGGTATTTTGCAGAGTTTGCTTAATCGCTTGCTGACCTGACATTTCACCAAATGTCTGTGGTCTGTAAGCGCGGTATAGTGCTTGATAAATCAACTGCGTTTCCCCCTTTTTCTCCAAATGCATAATACTTTTATTATATCATGAAACACGTTTTTTCACCGCTAATCGCTCAGCTATCTTACGCAAATACTTTAGTCCACTCATCTTTCTTATCGAGCATCGTGCGCGCGATTTCTTTCGCACCTTCTAGACTATGGCTCGCAGCCCAGCCGCACTGTACTTCATTACATGCTGGCACTTCTGTTGCTGCCAGTACGTCTTTTAATGTGTTCTCTACTATAGATAGAATATCATCATAGTCGTCATGATTGATTACAGCCAAGTAATAGCCTGTCTGACAACCCATGGGACTAATATCAACAATTTGATCTGAATGGTCACGACTAAATTCTGCCATCATATGCTCTAACGAATGAAGTGCAGGCATATCCATATGGTCCACATTTGGCTGGCAGAAACGGATATCATATTTCAAAATTTTGTCGCCATTCTTTCCTTCTGAGGTTCCCGCTAAACGAATATAAGGTGCTTTCACTTTCGTATGATCCAAATTAAAACTTTCAACGTTCATTTTCTTCTCAGACATTGTAAATCGCTCCCTTTCAGTACTACGTGCTATTCAGAAGTATACACTATTTACGGGACATAAAAAACTCGCCCATAGTAAAATGGACGAGTGAATTATTGAATTAAAGCCGTGCACCTTTCTTCGACTGCCGCACATAAGCGTTACTCTTGTCGTCGGCTCGGCCTAGGCTACCCCGCGGCACATGAGAGAGTCCACTTAATGCTGCTTCCTTCCGGACCTGACATGGTTCATGGGTTCCCATTGCGCAGGACCCAAGCGTCAACACTACGTGCAAAAGGCAGACCCTACATGCGGACAGCCTCAGAAAAGGAATTCAGTCTTGCTAGAGCGGATTGCAAGTTATAGGGCACCGCTAATTCCCCACCTAGCACGGCATTTCTTATTATACCCATAGTTAATAATGATTGCAATGGTAAACCTTTTATCTAGTACACGAAAAATTATTACCTCATCAGTATGCAAGCAGAAGAGTCTGGTCACCCATCGCTACAAAATGGTATACTAATTGAAACAAGAGAGGTGAAGAGCATGGATCAAACTAAACGTTATGAGCTTAGTTTCCGCAATCCCGAAGTACGCGTCTACACGGCCACTGTCATACCTGCCGTCTTGCTTGGGCTGTTGGTCATCATTTTCTCAAGTTCAGACTTCAACTTTATGTATGCTGCTCTTATACAAACTATTGCTTTACTGAGTTTCTATTTCTGGCGCTTTATTTATCGTCGCAAAGAAAAATTCAAAAAGTAGTTGACGTGTTCAAAATACCGTGGTAAGATATTATTTGTCTAATACGGAGGAATACCCAAGCCCGGCTGAAGGGATCGGTCTTGAAAACCGACAGGGGTGTTAAAGCCCGCGGGGGTTCGAATCCCTCTTCCTCCGCCATATTTTGACTCTACACGTTACTCGATGTAACGTTTTTTTATTGCTTAATAATAGAAGTGCAAATAATGAAATATAGTACAAAAAAACATCGTCAGGACTAATTCAGTCCTGACGATGTTTTTATTTTGTAATGAATGCACCATTCTGTGCTGGTTGAAGCGCTAGTGCTTGATAATGTGGAAAGTGCTGTTCTAATGAAGCCGCCACTTGTTGCTCGGTTTCCGGTGGTACGGCTACGAAAAGTGACGGTCCTGCCCCACTTATCGTCATACCGTATGCCCCTGCTTCTTTACAAGCCATGCGGATCTCATCAAAGTTAGGGAATCCAACTTTTCTATACGGTTCATGGTATAGATCACGTTCCATCATACGTCCTGCAGTCACCCAATCGGATTGTGCAATGGCAGCCGTCATCACACTGCCAGCAGCACTCCCGCGTACTGCTACTTTATGTGTTAAGTGTTCAGGCAGTAACCCTCGTGAGGCTTCTGTTTTCAAAGCAACAGGCGGGACAAGGATGACCACACCAATAGGAGGTGCTGGGAAAGACAATACTTCCATCTCGTCTTCAGTAAAGTAAGAGACCGTCATGCCACCAAGCAATGCAGCAGTGACATTGTCTGCATGTCCTTCTAGCTCACTGCCAATTCGCAATTTATCTTTTGGAGACAAGTGCAGACCTGCTAGTTCACTTGCAATTTCAATGCCCGCAGCAATTGCCGTAGCACTACTGCCCAGACCTTTTCCTAGAGGAATGTCTGAACGAACTACTAACTTTTGCGGTGTAATGATTTGATCATACGTAGATGCAACATGTTGTATAGTCTGCACAATCAAATTTGTTTCATCCATTGGCAATGCAGCATATTCTTTATCTTGATACAACACATGCCACGCCTCAGCTGATGCAACTTCTATCGTCATGTTAAGTGAAAGGGCAAGACCTAAATGATCGAAGCCGGGTCCGAGATTAGCCGTTGTGGCTGGCACGGTCACTGAAAAACCGGCTTCTGTCATTAGTCGTTCCCCTCTTTCAATTCTGTCAAGAAGTTGTTGAACTGCTCGTTTGTCATCATAGGTTTATGTGAATTAACGTTAATTGCTGTTTCAGGATCTTTCAGTCCATTGCCCGTCAAGATTCCGACAATCGTCGTTCCCTTTTCAATCAATCCAGCGTCAAGACGTTTTTTGATTCCTGCAATTGTCGCACATGATGCTGGTTCAGCGAAGATTCCATCTGTTGCAGCAAGTAATTGATATGCTTCGAGAATCTCTTCATCCGTAGCAGACAAAATATCCCCACCAGACTCTTCAAGTGCTTGTGTCGCTAAGTGCCAGCTTGCAGGGTTCCCTATGCGGATAGCCGTTGCAACAGTCTCAGGCTCTTCAAATACACGATCATATACGATAGGTGCAGCCCCGTCAGCTTGAACACCAAGCAGTTTCGGAGTGCCCGTGCCCTTTTTCTCTGCGTACTCTTTAAAACCTTTCCATGCTGCAGAGATATTACCCGCATTGCCAACCGGTAAAGCGAAGATATCCGGAACTTTGCCAAGCTGTTCAATTGTTTCGAAGGCTACCGTCTTCTGTCCTTCCAAGCGGTAAGGATTCACAGAGTTAACTAAAGCAATCTTCCCTTCGCCTAACTCACGAACCATGCGAAGTGCTTCATCAAAGTTTCCTTCGATCGCAACAATCTCTGCTCCATACATTTTTGCTTGTGCCAGTTTACCAAGTGCGATACGACCTTCCGGAATAACAACGATTGTGCGCATACCTGCACGTGCACCGTAAGCTGCAGCTGCAGCAGACGTGTTACCTGTTGAAGCACAAATTAAAGCCGTTTTTCCCTCTTCTTTAGCTTTAGCAACCGCCATTACCATTCCTCGGTCTTTAAATGAACCAGTTGGATTTGTTCCTTCTGTTTTCACATAAAGATTAATTCCCCATTGTTTTGATAAGTTCTCAAGGTGGATCAATGGTGTATTACCTTCCTGCAATGTTAAGGCAGGCGTGTTTTCTGTCACTGGTAACCATTCTTTATATTCTTCGATTAAACCATTCCATCTTCTCATAATCCCTTATTCTCCTTCCACCCGGTAATGACTAGAAATATCAATAACCGCAGGTGTATCTTTTAAGTCAGCTAAAATATCTAAATGTTGTTGGCGTGAAATTTTATGTGTAATAAAGATCAAATCCGCGCCTTCATTATGCAAATCGGAATCTTGGACAACTGTTGCTAAACTTGCTTTATGGTGGCTATAAATAGATGTCAATTCTGTCAACACGCCTACTTCATCACGTACGGTAATACGGTGGAAATAGCGGGCATACTTCTGGTCATCCGTTTTTACTTTGCGCTCAAATTGCGGCGCATGCATTCTCTTACCATTCACGCCTAGCAAAATATTGCGACAAGCTGCCACTACGTCACCTGTTACGGAAGTTGCTGTAGGTAATGAACCGGCTCCAGGTCCGTAGAACATTGTCTCGCCTACTGAATCACTGTACACATACACTGCGTTGAATTCATTATTGACTGTAGCTAGCGGATGAGAGTTATGAACGAATACCGGCTCAACTGCCACTTCAATTCCCTCTTCATCTTTCTTTGCTGATCCTGTCATTTTGATTGTATAACCGAACTGCTCCGCAAGTTGAAGATCACCGTCTGCAATTTCCTTCATACCACGGACAAATACATCATCTAGATGCACTTCTGTGGAGAAGGATAAAGACGCGAGAATTACCATCTTACGTGCTGCATCAATACCATCTACGTCAGCTGAAGGATCTGCCTCTGCGAAGCCTAGTTCCGTTGCTTCTGCTAATGCATCTTCATAGGTCTTATTTTCATCCTTCATTTTTGTTAGAATGAAGTTAGTCGTACCGTTAACGATTCCTGTCAATGCGGTGATGCGGTCTGACGCTAATCCATCTTCTAATGTACGAATTAATGGAATACCGCCACCTACACTCGCTTCATATAATAGGTCGCATTTATTTTCATCTGCCAATTTCAATAATTCCGGTCCAGATTCAGCCATGACGTCCTTGTTTGCAGTGACAACACCCTTACCAGCTTCAAGTGAACGTCGAATTGCATCAGAAGAACCTCCTGTCACTTCAATGATCAAGTCAATTTCAGGATCATTCAACACTTCATCAAGTGATGTAGTGAACATTTCTTTAGGTATAACGCCATTTCGTTTCTTATCCAAGTTTTTGACAAGGACTTTCTTGATGGATACAGGAACACCAAGCTTATGTCGGAGGTCATCTTGATGATTATGCAAAATTGTTGCAACACCACTTCCGACTACTCCATAACCTAGTAAGCCAATATTAATTTCATTTTTCTCATTTTTCATTTGACGATTCTCCTAACTATATGTACACTATGAAAAAACAATCGTTCTTCGTATAAGGACAATTATAGAGAATTCTGCCTTTAATAACAACCTGTTTTCACGAATCTTCTAAAAATAGATAGATAAACTCAAAGTAGATAGGATCTGGTACATAATGAAAGTTTGTAAATTTGGCGGAACATCCGTCGCATCCGCAGAACAAATTCGTAAAGTGGTCGACATTGTCGTATCCGACCCATCAAGAAAGATTGTCGTAGTCTCAGCACCAGGTAAACGTTTTTCCTCTGACATTAAAGTAACAGACTTGCTCATTGATTTAGCAGAAACATCACTTGCAGGTGAAGAAACAACAGACGCGCTACAAAAGGTTGTGGACCGTTATAAGGAAATTGCGAATGGACTTGGCCTAGATGAAGAAATTGCACAAGTCATTGAACAAGATGTCATTCGACGTCTTAATAAAGATCAATCGGATGAAGTTCTATACGTGGATAGCTTGAAAGCCGCTGGTGAAGACAATAATGCTAAAATGATTGCAGCTTATTTCCGTCATATCGGTGTAGAAGCAGAGTATGTAAACCCTCGTGAAGGTGGATTACTAGTTAATCACCGTCCCGAACGTGTACGTGCGCTTCCGGAAGGCAATGAAAAACTTTGTAAATTACGCGATAAAGAAGGAATCATTGTATTCCCAGGCTTCTTTGGCTATACGGAAGACGGAACATTGCGTACGTTTAACCGTGGTGGTTCCGATATCACAGGCGCACTACTGGCGGCCGCAACGAATGCAGAGCTATATGAAAACTTCACTGATGTAGACTCCGTTTTTTCAGCAAATCCAACGGTTATAGAAAACCCACGTGCGATCGATGCGATGACGTACCGAGAAATGCGCGAGTTAGCATATGCCGGATTTTCTGTATTTCACGAAGAAGCATTAGTTCCTGCATTCCGCTACAAGATTCCTGTTTGTATTAAGAACACAAATAATCCAAGTGCACCCGGAACGATGATAGTGCGAGACCGTGATCATAATCTTCAATCGGTAGTTGGAATTGCTGCCGATAAAGGATTTTCCACACTCTTTGTCGCTAAATACTTGATGAATCTAGAAATCGGTTTCGGACGTCACTTACTACAAATTTTAGAAGAAGAAGAAATTCCGTATGAACATACACCTTCAGGAATAGACAATCTGTCTGTCATTATTCGTGATGAACATTTAACTCCTGAAAAAGAAGCACGCATCGTTAAGCGTATCGAACTAGAACTCTGTCCTGACGATGTACATTTCCAACGTGATTATTCTATGGTTGTACTCGTGGGCGAAGGCATGCGCCACGCAAGAGGATTGGCAGCACGTGCGGCGTCTGCTATTGCGCGAACAGGTGCAAATATAGAAATGATCAATCAAGGTTCTTCAGAGGTAAGTTTAGTATTCGGTATTCAAGAAAAGGATGAAAATCTTGTCCTTCGTGAACTATACAAGGAATTTTTCACAGAAGTCCCCGTTCATTAATAAATAAACGACACTCCTTACACAAGGGGTGTCGTCTTTTTCATTTCTTTACTAATCTTCTCAATAATTAACTCAATATCCCCTTCATTTCCTAACAAATCATATTCCTCAATATTTAACCGAATGACTGGACATGCAGTAAATGAATCAATCCATTGTTCATAGCGACGATACATCTCTTCCCAATAACTTGTTGGTGTTTGCAGCTCCATATCCCTGCCCCGCTCTTCAATTCGATCTAGAATGACGGGTAATGGTCCTTCCAAGTAGATCAGTGCATTTGGATGTGGGAAGTATGGTGTCATCACCATCGCTTCGTACAAATTCATATACGTCTCATAATCAATCGGTTCCATGGTCCCTTCATCTGCGTGCATCTTAGCAAAAATCCCCACATCTTCATAAATGGAACGATCTTGTACAAAACCACCGCCACTTTCGAAAATATGCTTTTGCTCTTTAAAACGTTCCGCCAAAAAGAAAATTTGCAAATGAAAACTCCAACGCTCAAAATCATTATAGAATCTTTCTAAGTATGGATTTTGCGCTACATTTTCCAACGACTCTTGAAAACCTAGTCGTTTGGCTATAGCGTGTGCCATAGTCGACTTCCCTACTCCAACCATTCCTGCTACTGCAAACACACTATTCTCCGGTATATTATGTGACTTCATTTAGCTTCAAACCTTTCTGGACCACTTCACGTACTTTACTTATTATTGCAGCCAAGTCTTCTTTATTACGGACATAATCCACTTCATCCCCATTTATATGGATAACCCGGGTATCAGGATATGTCACTTCAAATTCCGGCAAATACGTACGATAATCATTGGAAAGTTGAAGTAAGTAATCAGGATCCATATCTTCTTCATATGATCGACCACGCTCATCGATTCGGCTGAGTAGTGTAGGAATGGATGCAGATAACGAAACAACAATATTCGGCATCGGTAGATCTTTCGTCAAAATGTGATAGATTTCTTTATACTTTACAAAGTCGTTTGGCTCTAATGTTCGCTGGGCAAAAAGCATGTTTTTAAATACATGATAATCTGCTACCACAGGTAACCCCTGCGATATGTATTCTTTATTGATTTGTTTTAATTGCTCATATCGATTACACAAGAAAAACATCTCTGTTTGGAAACTCCACTTTTCTTTATCTTGATAAAACTTATTAAGAAAAGGATTCTCTCCACTGATCTCTCTCAATTGATTATATGAAAAGGCGTCAGCGATCGCTGCAGTCAGCGTAGTCTTACCTACACCAATCGGACCTTCTACCGCAATAAACGGAACAAACATGTAACACTCACCCTTTCAATTCGTTGCCACCTCATTTTACCACAGACTACTGTATAGAATGCAGCTTATAGTGAGCTGTTTAATAACTTTTACTCGCTTGTTTCACGTGGAACATTTCACTAATTGATTTTGATATTTAGCGTGATAGACTGTTGATAAGGAGTGATGACTCGATGAAAGATGATGAATACTACATGAGATTGGCAATACAAGAAGCGGAAAAGGCTGCGGCTCTTGCCGAAGTACCCATTGGAGCAGTCATTGTACATAACGAAGTAGTAATCGCGGCAGCCCATAATTTACGAGAAACTACACAAAATGCTGTTACACACGCTGAACTCTCAGCCATCCAAATAGCTTGTGAAAGTATAGGAAGCTGGCGCTTAGAAGACACCACTCTATACGTTACACTCGAGCCCTGCCCCATGTGTGCAGGAGCCATACTTCAATCCAGAATACCAAGAGTAGTATACGGCGCACGTGACCCAAAAGGTGGTTGCGTCCACACTTTTTATCATCTGCTCAACGATCCTAGATTCAACCACGAATGTATCGTAGCCGAAGGTGTCCTTGGAGAAGAGTGCGGTCAACTCCTCACCACGTTCTTTCGATCACTGCGTGAAAAAAGAAAAGCAGCAAAAAAAGAAGCCCAACGCCTCGAGTTAGACTCGTAAGCACGGGCTTCTTTCATTACAAACTGTTTGAAGTAGCATATTTATGGAACGCAGTTCAAAATAGCTTTTTCACTTACTTAGGAGCTTCGATTTTTTCTTTGCCACCCATATATGGACGTAGTACTTCAGGAATTACAACAGAACCATCTGCTTGCTGATAATTCTCCAAAATAGCGGCTACAGTACGACCAACAGCCAATCCACTACCGTTCAATGTGTGCACATACTCAGGCTTCGCCCCTGGTTCACGACGGAAACGGATATGTGCTCGACGTGCTTGGAAATCTTCAAAGTTTGAACATGAAGAAATCTCACGATAAACATTCTGCGTTGGAATCCATACTTCTAAATCATACTTCTTAGCGGCTGTGAAACCTAGATCGGCTGTACACATCTTAAGAGCACGGTAAGGCAGTTCCAACAACTGCAATACTTTCTCTGCGTGCCCGGTCAATTTCTCCAACTCGTCATAAGAGTCTTCTGGTTTCACAAAACGAACTAACTCTACTTTATTAAACTGATGCTGACGAATTAATCCTCGTGTATCACGACCTGCAGATCCTGCTTCAGAGCGGAAGTTTGTGCTATATGCTGTGAAAGCAATTGGCAACTTTGCACCATCTAAAATTTCATCGCGATAGAAATTAGTTACCGGAACTTCAGACGTCGGAATTAAGAAGTAGTCCTCTTCTTCGATTAGGAACGCATCTTCTTCAAACTTCGGTAGTTGCCCAGTACCAGTTAAACTTGTACGGTTTACTAAATACGGTGGCAACATTTCTTCATATCCATGTTCCTCTTGATGAAGATCCAGCATGAAGTTGATCAATGCCCGTTCAAGTCGTGCACCCAGTCCGCGATAAAACACGAATCGGCTTCCTGTAACTTTTGCTGCACGTTCAAAATCTAGCAACTGAAGATCCGTTCCAATCTCCCAATGTGGCTTCGGTTCAAAATCGAACGCTGGTAACTCACCCCATGTACGGATTTCTACGTTGTCATCTTCACTATCCCCTACCGGTACACTATCATGTGGAATATTTGGGATACGCATAAGCACATAATTCAATTCTTCTTCAACTTTAGAAAGTTCTTGATCATACGCTTTTATTTCCTCGCCGACCTTTTTCATTTGTGCAATGACTTCATCGGCATCTTCTTTATTACGCTTCATTTGTGCAACCTTTTGTGATACTTCGTTACGCTCAGCTTTTAGCACTTCTACTTTAGATAAAATTTCGCGGCGCTTCTCATCAAGACCACCGAACTTTTCAAAATCAGTCAAATCTTCTCCACGTTTACTGAGCTTTGCTTTTACTTCCTCATAATTTGCACGCAATAATTTACTATCTAGCACGTGTTCCGCCTCCTCTTATTTACATCACAAATGATAAAAAAACAATAAAAAAAGCCCTCCATCCCCTAAAATAGGGACGAGAACTACCCGCGTTGCCACCCAAATTGACTGATGACTCAGCCCACTTGTTTGAGATATCGGCTCAACTGACCGGCAAAACCTACTGATTCAGCTCTGCTACTCCTGGACGGATTCACAACGGTTTTTACCAGCTTTCACCACCCGCCGGCTCTCTAAAAAAAACATAGTTGCTACTGCTTCCTATCATCGTAATGTATGTGAAATTAGATATACCATACTACATTTTCTGACTATTGACAAGGGACACGGTACGTCATTGCATGGGAAATATCGTTAATGGACAATATATTACCTTTTTGAGGTGCTCTCAGCAATTACGTACTGTGCTTCTACTTGGTTAGTAAAAACTCTACTGCGTGGGTGACCATTTCATGAGTCAACTACGGTACTTTCTAGCTGACTCATGGTTGGACATAGCCCGCCAGTGTTCTTTATCCACTGACTACAATCTACTTACCTTGTCTCATAATCTGTTATGAACTGCGAGTAGCCATTAATTCACTCTCGGCAAGCTTCGAAATTTCTAAGCCTTTCATTGGAGTACCAATATCTTTTGATAGTTTGGCAATCAATTCATAATCCTGATAGTTCACCGTCGCCTGTACGATAGCACGTGCAAATGCTTCAGGGTTCTCAGATTTGAAGATACCAGAACCTACAAACACACCATCTGCTCCTAGCTCCATCATCAAAGCTGCATCAGCGGGTGTTGCTACTCCTCCAGCGGAATAGTTTACTACCGGCAAGCGACCAGCCTCTTTAATAGCAAGCAGAATTTCATATGGAGCACCAAGATTACGGGCTTCCGTCATTAATTCGTCTTTGCTCATATGTACTACTTTACTTACTTGAGCATTAATCATTCGCAAGTGACGCACTGCTTCCACGATATTGCCTGTTCCCGGCTCCCCTTTTGTGCGGAGCATTTTTGCCCCTTCACCTAAACGTCGCGCTGCTTCTCCAAGGTTTCGTGCCCCACAAACAAATGGTACGCTGAAATCGCTTTTCAATAAGTGAAACTCGTCATCTGCAGGTGTTAATACTTCACTTTCATCAATGAAATCGACACCCAATGCCTCCAGTACACGTGCTTCTGAAATATGCCCTATACGTGCTTTTGCCATCACAGGAATGGATACCGCCTTTTGCACTTCTTCTACAATTCGTGGATCAGCCATACGTGCAACACCGCCTGCTGCTCGAATATCAGAAGGTACTCGCTCTAGTGCCATAACCGCAATAGCTCCGGCTGCTTCCGCCACCTTTGCCTGCTCTGCATTGATTACATCCATTATAACGCCACCATAATTAAAATTCATTTTCCTTCCCCCTTTTCAATATTTTCAGTATACTCTAAATTGACCATACTAAAATAGCCAGTTACGTATTAAACAACATGGTCAGATGAGAGGAATCACTATGGATATGATTTTTATTGAGCTTCAAAAGAATTCTGATACTCCCCTGTATCAACAAATATATAATCAAATTAAACAAGACATGATTGACGGTAAGTTTCCGGTTGGCATGAAGCTCCCTTCTAAACGCCAACTGGAAGAGTTTCTTGGCGTCAGTCAAACAACCATCGAAATGGCTTATGATCAGTTGACAGCAGAAGGTTTTATTGCGGCTGAACCTCGAAAAGGCTATTTCGTACAAGCAATTGAGGAACTCGCCTATGTCCAGCCTGTGAAACCTGAGAAAATCACTACAGTTCCTTTAACAGAATCCATTCGATACGACCTTTCGCCGAGTTCTATTGATACCGAACACTTTCCTTTCATTGCGTGGAGAAAATATGCACGTGATATTATGGACACTTCACAAGCTCATCTATTATTACTTGGAGACCCACACGGTGATATGGAGTTACGTCAGGAAATTGCCCGATATTTATATCATTCGCGAGGAGTAGACTGTACCCCTGAACAAATTATCGTTGGTTCCGGTACAGAACAGCTTTTACCTTTGATCATCCGCATACTGGGAAAACAGGCACGCTATGCAATTGAAGATCCGGGTTACTTGATGACGAAACACGTCTTTTCCGAGAACTATCGTCAGACGTTTCCTATCGCTGTAGACAAGGAAGGTCTTGATGTAAAGGCACTACAACGCTCTAATGCATCCGTAGCATATGTTACCCCTTCCCATCAGTTTCCGACCGGCACGGTGCTCTCTGCCGCTCGCAGAACTGCTCTTTTAAACTGGGCTGCGTCGGATTCAGAGTTTTTTATCATTGAAGATGATTATGACAGTGAGTTTCGTTACCGTGGACGTCCAATCCCTTCTTTGCAAGGGATGGATAAAGGAGAAAATGTTATTTATCTAAGTACGTTCACTAAATCACTTATGCCGTCCATGCGGATTGCCTACATGGTATTGCCACCACAGCTGTTAGAAACGTATCGCCAGGCTTTTATCCCTTACTCCTCTTCTGTACCACGTATGGATCAGCATATTTTGGCACGTTTCATGGCTGATGGACAATTTTCGCGCCACCTAAACCGTATGCGTAAAATCTATCGGCGAAAAATGCATACATTGACGAATTTATTGAAATTGTATGAGCCTAATATTTCATTCTCGGGCGATGAAGCGGGTATGCACGTCTTGCTTCATATTCAAACAGATAGAACAGAAAAAGAGCTGATCCATCAAGCTCTCGAGGCGGGAATAAAGGTACGAGGTCTGGAGACGTATAGAGTAATGCCCAGCAAAGCTCCACCTTCATTCCTCATCGGCTTCGGTGGGCTATCTGAAGAAGACATTATACTAGCCATTTCAAAGCTATTAGATATATGGAATATAAAAAAGACAGTGACACCAAGATAGGTGCACTGTCTATTTATATTAATTAAATAAACCTTTTACAAAACCAGTAGAACTATTCCACGCGCTAGAGAAGAAGTGACCGATTGCCCCCATCGTTAACGAGAAACGACCAGCTTTCTTTACTTCTTCTGTCGTGACAACTTCCGTGCCTACTGTTTTCCCATCAATAAATCCGTAATCAGATCCATCATTTTTCACTAGCTTGACATGACCGACCACTGTGCCTTTTTTAATTGGCGCTTGTATTTGTCCATTCTTCACGAGTTTCTCATCCAAGACAAGCTCAGTTGTATAGTCTTGATCTTCATCATTGCGAATTAACATACTGATAGGTTTATTTGTCGCAATCGCTACTTGTTTCTCTTTACCCTTTATAACATCTAGCGTTTTCTGTTTCTTGAACTGGTGACCTGCTTTAAGTAGCTCCGTTTCACTAAACTCTTTAAAGCCATAATCGAATAACTTACGTGTAGCATCAAAACGTGCTTCGTAAGATCCCACACCTTTTTCATCGACTGCATTCATTACGATAGCAATAACACGTCGACCATCACGTACTGCAGTTCCAGTAAAGCAATGTCCTGCAAATTCTGTAGTTCCAGTTTTCAAACCATCAATGCCATCATACTCATACACCAGACCTGGCAACATGAAGTTCCAGTTGACCATATCAATAGCATCATCTGTTCCTTCACGGAATGTTTTCTTAGCAATTTTGGTTGTATCCAAGACTTCAGGATATTCTTTTAATAAATGATACGCTAATTTAGCAACAGAACGCGCTGGCATAACATTCTCGTCTTTCTCTCCAAACTCACTTGGATGCATCCCTTGCAAATCACTATTGTTAAGGCCTGTAGAGTTAACAAACTTATAATCAATCAAGCCAAGTTCTTCAGCCTTTTCATTCATTAGATGGACGAATTTTTCTTCAGATCCTGCAATCGTCTCTGCAATTGCAATAGTTGCTGCATTTGCTGAGTAAATGGCTACTGCTTCGTATAGTTCACGAATCGTATAGGATCCATCACGACGAAGTGGTACGTTACTTAAACGACGGTCTTGTGAAACATTATACGTATACTCCGTAACCTTGTATTCCTGATCCCACGTTATCGTTCCATCTTCAATTGCTTCAAACATCAAGTATTCCGTCATCATTTTCGTCATACTCGCAATACCAAGTGGTTTATCCGAATTTTCTTCGTATAATACTTTGCCACTATTTGCATCTATCAAAATAGCTCCGTTTACACGGATGTCCAATGAAGATTCATTTTCCTCTGCTACTGCAGTTCCCTGTATACCTAACGTCATCAACAACATCATTGGCACCATAAAAGCCGCCAACCATCTCTGTGTTACTTTTTCCACTCATCCTACCCCCGTAGTCACAATATCAAAAATCAGTGTAACATATTCCCGGCAAATCAGGTACGCTTATAGCAAAAAAACACATATTCCCCTATAAAAGCCGCCCTATTTTACCTCATACCCCATTATTCATGACATAACGACAAAAAAGGACAGCAAGAGATCTCCCCTGCTGTCCTCAATATAGTTAAATTAACGCACCGAATAGTTTGGCGCTTCTTTTGTAATCTGTACTTGGTGTGGATGACTTTCTAGTAAACCAGCACCTGTCATACGAATAAACTGTGCATTTTCACGGTGTGCTTCAAGATCTTTCGAACCGCAGTATCCCATACCTGCGCGAATACCACCTATAAGCTGATGAATTGTGTCGGACAAAGGCCCTTTGTATGGCATACGACCTTCAATGCCTTCCGGAACCAATTTCTTTTCATCTTCTTGGAAGTAGCGATCTTTTGAACCTTTTTCCATCGCTGCAACAGAACCCATACCACGGTATACTTTAAAACGACGTCCTTGGAAGATTTCTGACTCTCCTGGGCTCTCTGTAGTACCTGCAAGCAAGCTTCCAAGCATAACTGCATGTCCACCAGCAGCCAATGCTTTGACAATATCTCCAGAATACTTAATTCCACCGTCTGCAATAATCGTCTTACCATATTTACGTGCAACAGTTGCACACTCATAGATAGCCGTAATTTGTGGTACACCAACACCTGCAACTACACGTGTTGTACAAATAGAACCAGGGCCAATACCAACTTTCACTACATCAGCACCTGCTTCGTACAATGCTTCAGCCGCTTCTGCCGTTGCTACGTTACCTGCAACGATCGCAAGGTCCGGATAATTTCCGCGGATCTCTCTCACTGTGTCAATAACGCCCTTAGAATGACCGTGAGCCGTATCAATGACTATCAGGTCGACTTCTGCCTGTACAAGCTTCTCAATGCGCGTAGAAGTGTCTGCCGTGACTCCAACAGCCGCACCAACAAGCAAACGTCCAGCCTTATCTTTTGCTGCGTTAGGGAACTCAATAACTTTCTCGATATCCTTAATTGTAATTAAACCGTTGAGAATACCTTTATCATCTACGATCGGAAGCTTCTCAATTTTATATTGCTGTAGCATCTTCTCAGCATCTTCAAGTCTAGTTCCTACAGGAGCCGTCACCAAGTTTTCTTTCGTCATGACTTCATCAATGATAATGGAATAGTCCTGAATAAATCTCAGGTCACGGTTCGTCAAAATACCAACCAATTTCTTCTCTTCCATATTGTTAACGATTGGGACACCTGAGATACGATATTTACCCATTAAATGCTCTGCATCAAATACTTGATGTTCCGGTGTAAGGAAGAACGGGTTTTTAATAACTCCATTCTCAGAACGTTTAACTGTAACAACTTCCTCAGCTTGTTCCTCAATACTCATGTTTTTATGAATAACACCGATTCCACCCTGACGAGCCATAGATATGGCCATCTTAGATTCCGTTACTGTATCCATACCTGCACTGATGATAGGTATATTCAACTTAATACTTTCCGTTAAGTTCACAGATAACGAAACAGCCTTTGGCAATACATCAGATGCAGCCGGCACCAATAATACATCATCGAACGTCAGACCTTCACGAGAAAACTTTGATTCCCACATTAACTTTCTGCCTCCTAAAATTACTATTGTCTATTCAGATTATTAAAAGGTTATCAGCGACAATGAAACGTGTCAAGATAGAAATCTATAAATTCACTATTCCTATTACTCACTGAACATTTTATCAAGTGACTTTTGCATCTTTAATGGATTTGTTTGAGGTGCAAAACGGTCCACAACCTGTCCCTTCGAATCAATTAAGAACTTCGTGAAGTTCCATTTGATTCCTTCCGTCAACACACCCTTTTGTTGCTCAGCAAGATACGTAAATAAAGGTTCAGCTTCGTTCCCTTTTACATCTACCTTTGCAAACATTGGGAAGGTCACACCATAATTTATTTGACAAAACTCCATTGTCTCATCAATATCATCAAATTCTTGGTTATTGAAGTTATCTGATGGAAAACCCAGTATAACCAGTCCTTGATCTTTATACTCTTCATATAGTTGTTGTAGTTCTTTAAATTGTTTTGTGAAACCGCATTTGCTCGCAGTATTGACAATGACCATTGGATTTCCTTCAAATTCCTTTAGAGATTTCTGTTCTCCGCCTGTAGTCTCCACTGTAAAATCATAAACTGTCGTCATGCAAAACCGCCTCTTTTCTTTTAATATACTTTACTCCATTATTCATCAGAAACCCACTATCCTGTTTTGAATTGACGTTTCTAATAGAGTATCGATACTCGTTTCAGGGGTGGATGGGTTGCAGATAGGTGATTAACGTGGGCTTTAGAGCGGTTAATATGGTTTATTGAGGGTTTGTGGGGAAGATAGATTATATGGAAATAGGTGATGGGTGCAATGGGGGCAATGAGCGGTTGTGGGAGGCTATAGAGCGGTGAGCACGGCGGATAGAGCGGTCACGGTGACGCATAGAGCACTCAACGACGCCAATAGAGCGGTCAACGCAGTGGATAGAGCGCTTATGGAGAAAGATTGATCGACACATAATTTTTGGTGGAAGATTAGCTACGTATTGAAGGCTATGAGCGGTTGTGGGGGATGATAGAGCGGTGAGCGTGTTGGATAGAGCGGTCACAGTGAGGAATAGAGCACTCAGCAACGCCAATAGAGCGGTCAACGCAGTAGATAGAGCGCTTACGGGGGACGATTGATCATAATTAAATAGAATGGTACACAAGAAATAAAGGAATCATCCATCCATTAACGGTGACTTATTCTCCCTGAAAGCACAAAAAAGCCACTCCCCAAAGGGAATGGCTTCGCGTGCCTAGCAACGTCCTACTCTCACAGGGGGAAACCCCCAACTACCATCGGCGCTGAAGAGCTTAACTTCCGTGTTCGGTATGGGAACGGGTGTGACCT
>NZ_PDYW01000032.1:0-24730 GCF_002743245.1 Sporosarcina sp. P26b | reverse complement strand
AACCAGTGACCTGGTAGTATTCGTTCCTTATTCTTGCAAAAGAAGAATCAGAACTGCTCTACACACTATCTAACGTAGGCGGCTGCACGTGGTAGGCGTAGTAATGAGACAGCCAGGTGCACTTTCCTGTCTGGCTCATTGCGGGAGCCATCCACCACCGCCGAAGTGGGGCCAATGATTGCCCCACTTACATTGCTAGTCAAACCACTACCTCTGCAAAAACACAAGAAGAGAAAAGGGTTTGTAAAACAACAAAAAAGGTCTGTCATCGGAATTTCCGAGACAGACCTTTTTCATGTACCAATTACTTTTCTTCTTCAACTTCTACTTCAGCATCATCAGCTGGAGCGTCTTCTGCAGGTGCTTCTTCGACAGCAGGAGCGTCTTCAGCTGGTTTCTCATCCATCTTGAACAGATCAAGAGCGGATTTCAAATCTTCGTCCTTAATCTTCACGTCAGCATCTTTCACTAACTTCGAAACTTTAGCCAATAGTTCGTTCTCGTCAGCTTTTTCCATCAATAGTTCTTGGCGAATTTCGTCTTTCTTTTCGTCAGTTACTTTTTCATCATCAGTTTTACGCTTTTCTTTTACTTCAATAACGTGGAAGCCGTTTTCTGATTGAACCGGCTCACTGATTTTGCCTGGCTCTAGGTCATATGCAGCGTTCCAGAATTCAGGAACCATGACACCGTATGCGAACCAATCAAGATCGCCGCCTTCGTCTTTAGAACCCGGATCAGTAGAGAATTCTTTTGCTACTTTTGCAAAGTCTTCTCCTTTATCCAACTTCTCTTTTACTTCTTTTGCTGTTGCTTCATCTTCAACTAAGATATGACGAGCATTGATCTCAGTTTGAGATTCTTCAAGGCGCTTCTCTAAATCTTCATCAGAAACTTCCACACCATCAGTCAATGCAGCTTCTTGTAGTTTATTTAAACGGATCATTTTCTTGAAGCTTTCAGGCGTCTGACCTTGTTGAGCCAAGAATGCATCGAAGTTTTCACCGAGTTGTTCTTTGTTTTTATCAAATTCTGCGTCTACTTGCTTATCGTCTACATCATATTTATCATCCAAAACTTTTTCCAAGATGATCATTTGTAGAGCCTGTTCACCGACAGATGTTTTCATTTCTTGATAGAATTCATCTTTCGTAACGTCTCCTGCTTTTGATGTCATGACTTTTTCATCGCCGCCACCAGAACATGCGGATAAAGCGGCAACCGAAGCTGCAAGTGTAAATGCTAACATTTTCTTTTTCATGTAATTAACTCCCCTAATCTAAGTATTGATTCTGTATATTCTTTAAGTAAACACTATAGCATAGAACGGATGGAAATCAAAAAGGTTCCCTTCGTCTGAAATGTAATCCATTCGATTGAATAGTACAAAATACGAGATACCAAATTAAATAACACACGAATCAACTCGATTTTAAGAATAGGTAAAGGTAGATGGCAATAAAATATTTTGAGGGAAATCTTGATTTATTCAACAGGGGGAATTATGGATACAACGAGTTCATTGTATAACAATCATTATTTGAATGAATTTCAATTCCTATATATCGTGAATTATAGAAGTGAAGGTGCTACTAATAGAAGGTTGTTATTTCATCTTTCCATTTAAAGACCGCTAATTCCTATGCGAATTAGCGGTCTATTCTTTGCGATAATTTGTGTTTTGTACCACTCAATTGAACGGATAGATCTGATATGCCCAACCGTTTTTTTCGACATTCGCATAGGATACAATGTGAAAGGGGGTGTCACCATGAGCGGTTACACTCAAGGCGGTTCTGGATCATCAGGCTTTGCTTTAATTGTTGTGTTATTCATTTTGTTGATCATTGTAGGTGCTGCATACTTGTGCTAAAAAAAAGCCCGCCCCCAGCAATGGGGGTGGGCAATACATAGTGTTATGCGCTAAAGAATACTTCTACATATAAGGATAAAATGAGGATTGTGATTAGAATGTTTACAGTCCGATATATCTTAGGCTGCTTTTCTTCTGGAATCTCTCTAGATTGGCAAAGAGCAAATGTCATTTTATTAATTTGATATAAGTAGAACAATGAAAATAGAATGGTAATCGCTATAACCATTTTAGACCTCCTCTTTCTGCTTCTGTACCATCATAGCAGAATTTGTGAGCAAAAGGAAAAACCTAAACCTTGTATGGAGAAGGTAGTTAAGACTCCACTCGGGATTTTGTTAGGTAATCATTCGAGTCGACATAGGTTTTCTCGATGTTTTGAAAACCGCGTTCGAAAATATCCATAAAGTCATCGCCATAAATATTACGTAAGACAGACATGACCTCGAGAAATTCTGGGAACTTCCCGTAAATATCGCGAATAGGAAGAGAACCTTGAAGAACACTGTAATCTTCATTATGATAATTTGCGTTCATCTCTACGAGCAACTTTTTGCCTTCTTCTGAAACCGTCACATATGTATTGCGACGATCGTCTTCCTTTTTGGAGAAATATAGAAGTTGACGCTGTTCAAGTTTCTTGGAGAAGTTGAAGGCAGTTGAGACATGCATGACTCCGAACTTGGCGATATCTGAAATAGTGGCGCCTTCAAGGTGGTAAGCGATCCATAAGATATGATGTTCGTTGATATTGAGGTCATACGGTTTAATCCATTGTTGCCAATCTTTCTCTACAGCTTTCCATAATGCTTTGGACATTTGGGCTACGCGCTGATTGAAGATCATGGCATCTTTACGTGAAATGATTTGCTCTGCCATCGAGACACCTGCTTTCTGTCAGTCTTTTTTATTTATTATACCAAAAAAGCAACAAATAAAAAAGACGGAATAATAAAATAATTAGACCTAGGTGTATATACCCATGTAATACAGCTGTTTAATAGCTTGTATCGTGTGGGTATGCACACGCTGACCAGCAAGTACTGGATGGACGCCGAAAGAGAAATAGATTAACGAGTTCCGATGGATTTCTCTAGATCATCCAATGCATTTTGAATGGCAGAAATTTCTTTCTCTAATCGCTTCTTATTGTGCTCAGTCGAGCGCTTCCAGTCTGCTACGGAAACTTTCATTTCTTCGACAGTCTCTGGTACAAGCTCTTTTGCTTCTTTAGATAAATCCGTTACAGAATCTTTTAAATCTGCTACTTGACCTTTGACATCTTTCAACTTATCCTTCAGTTCCAATGATGCAGTTTTGACGCTGTCTCGAAGTTCGCTACCCGCTTTTGGAGTAGAATATAGAACCGTTACAGCAGAGGTTACAGCACCAGCTGCCAGACCAATAAAGAATGTGGACGCTTTCATGTAGACGACACTCCTTTTGTATAGTTATTATTTTATTAAAGCATGTTACTACGTATATGAGCAAGAAAATTAATGAAATATTATACAATCAAAAGCTTTTCGACCTAAAAGATAGAAGCGAGTGCAGGTTTTTATCAAATGAAGTAGAAAGAAATACAATGTACTTCTTTTCTACTTACTCGGTGTGTTATTGTTGCAGGCGCTTTGAAATGCTTGACGCTAGTTCAGAGACAACGTCCATAGGGAACTGCTCCACTTTTGTATGGAATTCTACGTTTAGACCATCTGATTTATCATAACGAGGAATTAAGTGCATATGGAAATGATAAACCGACTGTCCTGCGAAGGAACCGTTGTTTTGCAAAAGGTTCATGCCGCATGGCTGAAATTCTTCTTTTAAGGCATTGGCAATTTTTGGTGCTACTTTAAATAGATTTCCTGCTTCTTCTTCAGTTAATTCATACAAATTCTCACGGTGAGTTTTCGGAATTAGAAGTACGTGGCCTTTTGTAACCGGCATAATATCCATAAAGGCGATGACATGTTCATCTTCGTATACTTTTTCTCCTGGAATCGTTCCTTCTACAATCTTGCAGAAAATACATGAAGTCATTTCTACACTTCCTTTCATGTTTGGATGTATTGTAGCATATTTTCAGATAGTTAACGAAGGCGGATAAAGCAATTTTACAATTTCTTTGCTAAAATAATAAAAGAAGATAGGGGGAAATACAATGGCAATCCTAGAACTAGAACATGTAACAGGTGGTTATACGCGCAAGCCGGTTTTACATGATCTTTCATTTCAGATAGAAGAAGGTGAATTGGTCGGGTTGATCGGTCTGAATGGCGCAGGTAAAAGTACAACAATCAAACATATTATAGGTGTTATGAACCCGCTCGAAGGAATAATTAAAATTGATGGTGCTACATTTAGTGACAAAGAACATTACCGCCAATCATTCAGTTATATTCCAGAGACGCCCGTGTTATACGAAGAACTTACATTACAAGAACATTTGGAACTGACTGCCATGGCATACGGTCTGGACAAGCAGCAATTTGAAATCCGTACCGAACAATTGTTAAAAGAGTTCCGTATGGAAAAGCGTTTGAAATGGTTTCCAGCGCACTTCTCCAAAGGTATGCGACAGAAAGTCATGATCATGTGTGCTTTCCTTGTAGAACCGAAATTATATATTATCGATGAGCCATTTGTTGGGTTGGATCCGTTGGCGATTCGTGCATTGCTTGATCAAATCATCGAGAGAAAAAATGCCGGCGCTCCTATTTTGATGTCGACACATGTGCTCGCTACGGCTGAAAAATATTGTGATCGTATTATCCTGTTGCACGAAGGACGGGTGCGTGCGAATGGTACGATGGACGACTTGCGCAAGGCGTTCGGACGACCGGATGCCACACTGGATGATTTATATATTGCTATGACTGAGGAAACCGATCATGAACAACATGCATGAGATTTGGGGACAGCGGTTCTTCCATTATGTCAATGAATTACAGAAATATATGCGCTATGTATTCACAGGACATTTGGCCATCGTCTTCATGTTCGCAATTGGGGCAGGGGGCTATGCGTACAGTGAATGGTTGAAGGGAGTACCGGTTACATTCCCGTCTGCCTTTATCATATCCGTTGTCATTGCACTATTATTAATGAAGGCGGCGCCGACTACTTTGCTTAAGCCGGCAGACATTGTATTTTTCTTGCCATTGGAAAATCAATTGCCGAACTATATGAAACGTTCGAAAACTTGGTCGACATTTTCCCAACTGCCATTGCCGCTAATCGCCATGGTCGTCGCGTTGCCTTTATTAAAGGCGACAGAAGTGGGAACTGGAACGGATTATATGTTAATCATGTTAGTGATCATCGCTTTTAAAGGACTGTTTGTAGCGACTGAATATAGCGTTCGGATCGCCAATCATGATTTCGTATGGCCCGATCGTGTTGTTCGACTAGTTCTAACATTTTTAACGATTCAATTCGCACTGACATGGAGCCCAGTGGCAATCTTCATTGGAATTTTGATCGCCATGCTCTATGCGAAGTATTGGGATAAAAAAGCAGCACACTATCCGTTCCCCTATGAGCAGTTTATTGAATTGGAACAAAATCGTATGATGCGGTTTTATCGATTCGCGAATTATTTTACGGAAGTACCACATTTGGTTGGATCGGTGAGTAAGCGTAGCTGGTTGAAATTTGCAATGAAACGTTCCACGTTTAAGCGTAGAGATGTGCAGAGTTATTTAGTGGTCCGGACATTCATTCGTACAGATGATACATTTTGGTTGTGGGTAAGATTGACGGCATTATCTGCATTGGGCGCGTTTTTAATACCATTGCCAATTGTGTCATTCATATTTGTAGGAGCGTTAGCCTTTGCGACTGCCGTTCAGTTGATTTTGGCACTCGAAGGCGGAGTCGAATTCACGATGGATCAGCTGTTTCCTGAAATGCAGGAAAAATCGCAAATCAAAGCGGTTCGTTCGTTAGTAAGAAAATTGATTTGGCTACAAGCGATTATTCTATTATTGGCGGCCTTGCCGTTATATGGCTTAAGTGTTACACCCGTCTTGATTGCGGTGGTTGCATTAATTGTCGGAGAAGCAACGATTCGATTAACGAAAGAACAAGTGAGAGAGATATGATGATAGATCATAGAGAAGTTAACATTTAGGTGATTTTCGTTTCAGACAGCGACTCCCGCGGAACGCTTCCGTCTGGAACGGAAGTCAACGGTTCTCAAGTAATTATTCATTTTATGACGGAATTATCTGAATATATGTACCTAGTCAATTTTCTTCTATTTATGCGAAAGTAATTCAAAAGTTCGAATAGTAAGATTAAAGGTTGCAATTCATATTCTACTGCATATATAATTACTAAAAGGTATCAGGGGTGAGAGAGATGAATAATAACAACTCATATGCTGAATTTTTGAAAGCGGTAGGTAACAACAGTACTTCTCTCCAAGCGGAAAAGCTGCTGAATGAAATCTATTGGGATCTGTTTCTACAACACATTCATTGGGAACAAACGCAAGCGCGTATCATGACCTTGATTGATGAAGCGCTAGATCAAAATGACAAAGACGCATTCGACCTGTATACACAACAATTACTCGATATTTCACAAGAACAAGGATATGAACTTAAAACAAAATAATGTATTCATAGGCACTGCTAGGGCGAAATCCTGGCAGTGTTTTTTTATTGTAGAGAATGTCATAGCTGTAAGTTTCTTTCACAAAGTACAAGGGTACAATAAAGTACATAGAGAGTTAGCTTAAAACGTACGTTCGTTATTTCTTTAGAAAAAACACGAGGTGTGGTAAAATAGAAGGACAGGTGTTTAAGAAGAGGAGTGGAACCATTTGAACGAAACATTTCAATTGCAGGCACCATATACGCCGCAAGGAGATCAGCCAAAAGCGATCGCTAGCCTTGTTAATGGCATAAAAGAAGGTAAGAAACATCAAACATTGCTCGGTGCAACAGGAACAGGTAAAACATTTACGGTTTCCAATGTACTGACAGAAATTAATAAACCTACACTGGTCATTGCTCACAATAAAACGTTGGCTGGCCAATTATATAGCGAGTTCAAAGAGTTTTTTCCAGATAATGCAGTAGAATACTTTGTCAGCTTCTATGACTTTTATCAACCGGAAGCATATGTTCCGCAGACAGATACATTCATTGAGAAGGATTCGTCAATCAATGATGAAATCGATAAACTTCGTCACTCAGCGACTAGTGCTTTATTCGAACGAAATGACGTACTTATTGTTGCATCCGTATCGTGTATTTACGGTCTCGGTTCTCCAGAAGAATATAATGACATGGTCTTTTCATTACGTAAAGGGATGGAAATACCGCGTAATCAATTGTTGCGCACACTAGTGGACATTCAGTACGAACGCAATGATATCAATTTCACACGTGGTACATTCCGTGTCAGAGGGGATGTAGTCGAGGTCTTCCCGGTAGCACGCGATGAGCGTTGTATACGTCTTGAATTCTTTGGTGATGAAATCGAAAGGATCCGTGAAGTGGATGCCTTAACAGGTGAAGTCATCGGCGATCGTGATCATGTCGCTATTTTCCCAGGATCCCACTTCGTCACGCGCGAAGAGAAGTTATTAAAAGCGATTGAAAATATTGAAATCGAGTTGGAAGAGCAGCTTAAATATTTACGTGATAACGATAAGTTATTGGAAGCGCAGCGCCTAGAGCAACGGACGCGCTATGATTTGGAAATGATGCGCGAGATGGGCTTCTGTTCGGGTATTGAAAACTATTCTAGACATTTAACATTGCGTGAAGCAGGCGCAACCCCTTATACACTTCTGGATTATTTCCCTGACGACTTCTTGATCGTCGTAGATGAAAGCCACGTCTCCTTGCCGCAAATCCGCGGTATGTACAACGGAGACCAAGCGCGTAAAAAAGTTTTGGTGGAACACGGTTTCCGTTTACCATCGGCTTTGGATAACCGCCCATTAATGTTTGAGGAATTTGAAAAACATGTTAAACAAGCGATGTATATTTCTGCAACCCCAGGACCATATGAAATAGAGCATACAGATAAAATGATTGAACAGATTATTCGTCCAACAGGATTACTTGATCCTATCATTGAAGTCCGACCGATTGAAGGACAGATTGATGATTTACTGGATGAAATCAACCTTCGAATCGAGCGAAATGAACGAGTATTGATTACGACACTGACCAAAAAAATGTCAGAAGACTTGACGGATTACCTAAAGGACATCGGGATTAAAGTTCAATATCTACATTCTGACGTCAAGACGCTCGAACGGACAGAAATTATTCGTGAACTGCGTGTCGGAACGTACGATGTACTCATCGGCATCAACTTATTACGTGAAGGTATCGATATTCCGGAAGTTTCATTGGTCACGATTTTGGATGCAGACAAAGAAGGATTCTTGCGTTCGGAACGTGCATTGATTCAGACGATCGGTCGAGCTGCGCGTAACTCTGAAGGACGCGTTATTATGTACGCGGATAAAATGACAGATTCAATGAAGAAAGCCATTGATGAAACAGAGCGTCGTCGTGAAATTCAAAAGGCTTACAATATAGAACACGGAGTCACACCGACAACTATCGTCAAACCAATTCGCGAATTGATCCGTGCGACTCAAGTAGCTGAAGAAACGGAATCTTATTTGCAGAAGGTAACGAACGGCAAGAGACTTTCGAAAGACGAGAAAGGCTTATTGCTAATCAAGTTGGAAAAAGAAATGAAAGAGGCAGCGAAAGCTTTGGACTTCGAAAGAGCTGCAGAGCTACGCGACACGGTAATAGAACTGAAAGCAGAAAGGTAGAGTCCGCATGAAAAATAAAGAACTTATAATACAAGGAGCGCGAGCGAATAACCTAAAAGATATAACGGTGAAGATTCCGCGCGATAAATTGGTCGTGCTCACGGGCCTATCAGGTTCAGGAAAGTCTTCACTAGCTTTCGATACAATCTACGCGGAAGGACAACGCCGCTATGTTGAATCATTATCCGCATACGCTCGCCAGTTCCTTGGACAGATGGACAAGCCGGATGTGGATTCTATTGAAGGATTGTCACCGGCAATTTCTATAGATCAAAAGACAACGAGCAAAAATCCGCGTTCGACTGTAGGGACCGTTACGGAAATCTATGACTACTTGCGGTTGTTATACGCAAGGGTTGGGAAACCGCATTGTCCATATCATGGCATTGAAATCTCTACGCAGACGATTCAGCAGATGGTGGATCGCGTAATCGAGTTGCCTGAGCGTACTAGAATTCAAATTTTGGCGCCTATTATTTCAGAACGTAAAGGAACGCACGCTAAACTATTCGAAGATATAAAGAAACAAGGTTATGTACGTGTCCGCGTTAACGGCGAAACGATTGATCTTGATGATAATATAGACTTGGATAAAAACAAAAAACATACGATTGAAATCGTCATTGACCGAATCGTCATGAAAGAAGGCGTCGAAACACGACTTAGTGATTCATTGGAATCTGCATTACGCCTAGCTGACGGCAATGTTCTTGTCGATGTAATCGGTGAAGAAGAATTGTTCTTCAGTGAACATCACGCATGTCCTATTTGCGGGTTTTCTATCGGTGAACTAGAACCGCGTATGTTTTCATTCAACAGTCCGTTCGGTGCATGTCCTGAATGTGATGGGCTTGGCATGAAGCTTGAAGTCGACCCTGATTTAGTTATTCCTAATAGTGAGTTGACGTTAAAAGAACACGCCATTGCACCATGGGAGCCAACGAGTTCTCAGTATTATCCAGAGCTGCTCAAGACGATTGCCAAGCATTATAAGATTCCAATGGATGTACCTGTTGGTGAGCTAGCCGACTCGGATATTGAAAAACTTATGTTGGGATCCAAAAAGGAAAAAATACGTTTCCGCTATACGAATGAATTCGGAAATACACGCGACAGCGACATCTATTTTGAAGGTGTATTGCGCAACGTGGAACGTCGTTATCATGAGACATCATCAGACTATATACGTGAGCAAATGGGCAAGTATATGATGGAAAAATCTTGTCCGACTTGTACGGGATACCGCTTAAAACCGGAATCGCTTTCGGTGTTAGTGGATGGTCAGCATATTGGGAAGATCACGGAACGTTCAATTGTTGAAACGACGAAGTTCTTTGACCAATTAACACTTTCCGAAAAAGATACACAGATTGCCGACATGATTCTGAAAGAAATCCAGGAGCGTCTAGGCTTCTTGGTGAACGTCGGACTCGATTATCTGAATTTATCTCGTTCAGCGGGTACATTATCTGGTGGAGAAGCACAGCGAATTCGTTTGGCTACACAAATCGGATCCCGGTTGACAGGCGTTCTTTATATACTTGACGAACCTTCCATCGGCCTACATCAGCGAGATAATGATCGATTAATCGGCACGTTGCAAAGTATGCGCGATATTGGGAATACGCTAATCGTTGTAGAACATGACGAGGACACGATGATGGCTGCAGATTATTTAATTGATATTGGTCCTGGCGCTGGAGTGGCGGGAGGAGAAGTAATCGCTGCGGGTACACCTGCGAAAGTGATGAAAAACAAGAAGTCGTTGACGGGTCAATATTTGAGTGGAAAGAAATTTATTCCGCTTCCAATTGAACGTAGATCACGTGATGAACGCAGTATTATCGTTAAAGGGGCCGCAGAAAATAACTTGAAGCATATTGATGCAGAGTTCCCACTCGGTCAATTTATCGCGGTCACTGGCGTCTCAGGTTCAGGTAAGAGTACATTGGTCAATGATATTTTGCATAAGACATTGGCTCAAAAATTAAATCGATCCAAACAGAAGCCTGGAAAGTTCGATAGTATCAGTGGTGTGGAACATTTAGAGAAGATCATTGATATTGATCAATCACCAATTGGTCGTACACCACGTTCAAACCCGGCAACTTATACAGGAGTCTTTGACGATATTCGTGATGTGTTTGCGATGACGAATGAAGCCAAAGTACGTGGCTATAAAAAAGGACGCTTTAGTTTCAACGTCAAAGGTGGACGATGTGAAGCGTGTCGTGGAGACGGAATCATCAAGATCGAAATGCATTTCCTTCCTGATGTATATGTACCGTGCGAAGTGTGTCACGGCAAACGTTATAACCGCGAAACACTTGAAGTGAAGTATAAAGGTAAGAATATTGCAGACGTACTAGCGATGACAGTGGAATATGCGGTAGTATTTTTCGAAAACATTCCGAAAATCAATCGTAAATTACAAACGATTGTTGATGTGGGGCTAGGCTATGTACAATTAGGCCAACCGGCAACGACATTATCAGGTGGGGAAGCCCAACGTGTAAAACTCGCTTCCGAACTCCATAAACGTTCCATGGGCAAATCATTCTATATTCTAGATGAGCCGACAACAGGCTTGCATGTACATGATATAGCCAAACTACTTGAAGTTCTTCAACGTTTAGTTGATGGAGGGAATACGGTTCTCGTCATTGAGCACAATCTGGATGTCATTAAGACGGTTGATTATATAATCGATATCGGTCCGGAAGGCGGAGACAAAGGTGGAGAAATTGTTGCGACGGGAACACCGGAAGAAATAGCTGAAGTGAAAGAGTCTTACACAGGGAAATATTTGAAGACGATCTTAGATAGAGATCGAAATCGAATGAAGGAACAAATTAAACAAGTAGTAAAAAAATAGAAAATGAAACTTTTACTCCGCAGAACCGTATAAATAGATAGGTACTGAAAAGATTGTTCAAAACGAGGAGGAATCCAGAAATGCAAAATGAACGCATACGAATACTTACGTTGCTAGAAGATGGTAAAATCACGGCTGATGAAGCATTGAAATTACTGGAAGCCATGGGTAAAGAATCTGAACAAGGAACAGCAGAAGAAAGTTCATCAGCTGATGCTTTCTTCGAAGATATCCGCAAAGAATTCGTCACAGCAGGTGACCGCTTCATGCAATTTATGGATACGGCTGTACACCGTGTGAAAGAATTCGATTTCGAAGCACCATTCAGCAAGTCGGTTTCCTTCACACATACAGAAAGTAAATCTGCAGAAGACATCGAAGAAATCATCATCCATATCGATCATGGTAATGTGGAAATTCATCCTTCAGACAATGATGAGATCATGGCGAAGTTTTCCGTGAAGCATTTCAATAATGATTCAGAAGCAGGCGCCCTAAGCCAGTTCCTTGAAAAATTATTGTTTGTAAAAGACGGCGACAAACTACGTATCGGTAGCGATTTGAAGATGTTGCAAGTGAATGTTCATTTATACGTACCGGCTACAACACCGTATCGTAAACTTTCTGTACGTTTGTTGAATGGCGGATGTTCTGCTGAAGGTGTGGACTTCAAAGATCTACGAATTAAAACAGCGAATGGGAAAATCGAGTGCGCTGATACTACATTCCATGAAGCCGAGCTCGAAACGGCAAACGGTATGATTCGTATGTTGAAAGTAACTGGTGAAAAACTAGAAGCTGAAACATTGAACGGCCGTGTTTATGTAGATGGCGCTATCACAGATATAGATGCGAAATCTCTAAATGGCAATGTGACGTTGACGACTTCTTCTACTGAAGCCAAGAGAATGGAAGCGAAGTCGATTAGCGGTACAGTGGAAATTTACTTCCCATCTACTTTAGGTGTTAAAGGAGAGATTACTTCCAACATGGGTAAGCTCGACTTGCAGTTAAAGGATGTATCGCGTGTAGAGGAGCAAGAGCAGTTCTTGCATCGCACTATTCGTTTCAGCAAGAGTGGGGTAGACGAGACGAAAGAGCCGCTACATGTTACGGGCGAGTCTAAGACAGGCACTGTTATGGTTCGCTATAACTCTGTTGATATGGGTTGATAGAATAAGTAAACACCTGCATGGCCATTTTCGTGGCGGTGCAGGTGTTTTTTGTTTATTTAGTAGGTGGGGGTGGAGGTTACTTCAAAGGGGGGAGGGCGAGAAGGAGGAGGGGGCTCAATGAATCCGTTTAAGCGCTCTATGCATCCGCGCGAGCGCTCTATCCATGAAGTGATCTGCTCTATTGCGTCTTGTATTCGCTCATAGCGACACGTGATCCGCTCTATTAAAGCACGTGAACGCTCTAAGCTCGCGGTGTGACACTGAGTATTCACGCAAACTATGCGCCGCGCCATCTATCTTTGATCCTCGAGTGGGAGACGCTTACTGTCGCTCAATGAATCTCGTTAAGCGCTCTATGCTGTGTTTTATCCGCTCATAGACATGGGGTGAGTGCTCTAAGCGGCGTTTTACCCGCTCTTAGAAATGGGTTGAGTGCTCTATGCTGTGTTTTATCCGCTCATAGAAATGGGTTGAGTGCTCTAAGCCGGGTTTTATCCGCTCATAGAAATGAGTTGAGTGCTCTAAGCCACGCCGTATCCGCTCATAGCCTATCGCCCGCTACTTCCCTCCAGCCCCCCACCCCAGCAACATTCACCGCCCATACTCCCAACACAAAACCCCAAAAGCAATTGCCCGTGCGCATTGGTGTTGATAGGCTTTGCTTTGCAATAACGTGGCTTCTGTCTGGTTCGACATGAAGCCGCACTCTACTAGAATTGCAGGCATATTGGTGTCGCGTAAGACTGCGAAGTTGGCTTTTTTTACGCCACGGTCGGGACGTTGGCAAGCGGAGATTAAGGATTTCTGCACGACTGAAGCGAGCGTTGCGGAACTTTTGCTGGCTTGTGGATAAATATATGTTTCAATTCCTTGTGCCGTGTGCCAGCCATTGCCGAATGCATTTGCGTGGATTGAGATAAATGCATCTGCTTTCATTTGATTCGCTGAAGTCGTTCGTTCGTTTAACGGCACGTCGCGTGAAGAGTCATGCGTATACTTCACTGTCAGACCTTCCTTCGTTAAAAGTCCACCAACAAGTGCAGCTACTGCCGAATTAAAATGATACTCACGCAGCTTTCCGTCAGGTGTGCGTTTACCGGGTGTATCCGGTCCATGACCTGCGTCGAGAATAATTAGTGTCAATTCCATCCACTCTCCTTTATCCTCTATATAGAGAAGACTTTTGAAAAGGATACAAAAAGGATGTATAGAACAAGGAGTAATCCATTTCTTTTCGTTTCCTTCATGGTAAAATGGGTTGAATGATAGCTACATAAGTAAAAAAACGATGATTTAGCAATGACGTAAAGAGTTTATTCATTGTAGCAGAGAGTGAGGGATTTCATGGGTGAATTAACAGTAGAAGATATTATGAATCGTTTCGGATTGGAATTGATTGCTGGACACGAGGGCATTCATAAGCAAATTCTAATGAGTGATATTTCACGGCCAGGACTTGAGATGGCTGGTTATTTTGATTATTATCCTGCAGAACGTGTGCAGTTGATTGGACGTAAGGAGATGTCCTTCCTTGAAACTTTACCAGCTATCACGCGCAGAAAGCGTTTGGAGCGACTTTGTTCGAGCGATACGCCAGCGTTCATTATTGCTCATGGTGAAGAAGGTCCGAAAGAGTTGAGCCAGTTGGCAGGGGAGAAAAATATTCCTGTTTTGCGGACGGATTATAAGACGACTCAGTTTTCGGGTATGCTGACGAATTACTTGGTCGGACAACTCGCTCCGATGACGACAGTTCATGGCGTGCTTGTCGATGTGTATGGTGTCGGAGTATTAATCACGGGTGGCAGCGGAGTAGGGAAAAGTGAAACGGCGTTAGAGCTCATTAAAAAAGGGCATAGACTAGTAGCGGATGATTCGGTCGAGATTCGTCAAGTATCCGATAACATCTTGATCGGAACGTCACCGAAGTTGTTGAAGCATATGCTGGAAATTCGCGGTGTCGGTATTATTGATTTGATGACGTTGTTCGGTGCGAGTTCGGTGAAAGATGATAAGCGTGTATTATTAGCGGTCGATTTAGAGATTTGGGATGATAAGAAGCATTATGATCGTCTTGGGATTGATGAAGAGAAAGTAGAAATTCTCGATTCGCAAATTACAAAATTGTCCGTTCCGGTAAGACCTGGGCGGAATATCGCCGTCATCATTGAAGTAGCAGCGATGGATTATCGAATGAAACGTCTTGGAATTAATGCTGCAGAAGAGTTTACTAAGCGTTTGGATCAAGCGATCGCAGACAATGCGGAACTATTAGAAGAAGAGGGGCGCGACTAAGTGAATGTATCCATGCTAGCGATTAACCCAGTCGCGATCAGTATTGGCAGCTTAGAAGTTCGCTGGTACGGTATTTTGATCGCGCTCGGAATTATTTTAGGGTTTATGATTGTGCAAAGAGAAATGCTGAAGCGGGGAATGCACCCTGACTTACTAACGGATATGCTCATTTGGGCAATTCCTATTTCTATCATCAGTGCACGAATTTACTATGTTATTTTCACATGGGATTATTATCAGGATCATCCAGAGCAAATCATTCAAATTTGGAATGGTGGAATTGCGATCCATGGTGCGTTAATCGGTGCAGTCATTACAGCTGTGATTTTCTGTAGGAAGCGCGGCGTGTCGTTTTGGAAAGTTGCAGATATTACGGCACCTGGTTTATTGATTGGACAAATTATCGGACGCTGGGGGAACTTCATGAATCAGGAAGCTCATGGCGGACCGGTTTCAGAAGCGTTTAAAGAAAGTACGATCATTCCTGATTGGATTATGAATCAAATGACGATTGATGGGATCACGTATCACCCAACATTCTTGTATGAGTCGTTATGGAATGTAGTTGGACTCATTTTGATTTTAGTGATCCGAAGAATGCTGAAGATGAAACGTGGAGAAGTGTTCTTGTTTTACGTCATCTGGTACTCAATCGGCCGATTCTTCATTGAAGGAATGCGGACGGATAGTCTGTATGTGATCGGCAGTCTACGTGCAGCGCAGTTAGTATCTGTAGCAGGAGTTGTCATAGGGATCGCAATCTTGCTATATCGCAGGTATGTAATGAAAGTAAAAGAGAACTATAATGACAAACAAAAATAATATTGCGTTATCCAGTACGTTGAAAGACGGTTTGCAAGTTGGACTGAAAACGACATGGTCACTCGGTAAGATTATTTTCCCTATTACATTACTCGTGACCATCTTGCAGTTCACACCTATTTTACCTTGGCTTGTTCAATTAGTTGAACCTATTATGCATCTTTTCGGTTTACGCGGTGAAGCAGCCGTGCCGCTCGTGCTTGGGAACGCATTAAACTTATACGCTGGAATTGCTGGTATCATTTCATTGGAATTAACTGTTAAAGAAGTATTTATCATCGCTGTCATGATTAGTTTTGCGCATAATCTGTTCATTGAAACAGCTGTCGCCATAAAAGTGGGCGTTAAGCTATGGCTGGTGCTTGTCGTACGGCTTGGATTGGCTGTGCTGGCGGGTGTACTCATTAATCTGTTTTGGACAGGTGGCAATGAAATCGCACAATACGGTCTGACACCGCAAGCGGAAGTCGTGCCAGAAGGACTTTTACAAATATTCTTACTGGGACTTGAAAAGGCTGCATTTGGTGTGTTGCAACTGGCGTTGATCGTTATTCCGCTCATGTTGTTTGTGCAATATGTGAAAGACCGTAATTATTTGGAGCGTTTTTCGAATGGCTTGGCACCGTTTACGAAATTGATCGGTGTGAAGCCGAATGCGTCGATGACACTCGTTGCGGGATTATTGATTGGCTTGGCATATGGTGCTGGGGTCATGATTCAGGCAGTGCAGGAAGACGGCGTATCAAAACGGGATATTACATTAGCGTTTATATTCTTGATGGCATGCCATGCGGTGATTGAGGATACACTATTATTCCTACCACTGGGTATACCAATTTGGCCATTATTGATCATTCGGCTTGTAACTGCCATTGTACTGACTATTTCAGTGAGTATTCTATGGTAGCAGCCGAAAGAGAAGGGGGAAGCTGTTATTGACTAATCAACCGATTACTACATTATTATTTGATTTTGATGGAACGCTTGCTGATACAAATGAATTAATACTCTCTTCTTTTGAACATGTCCTTGAGAAGCATTTCCCTGGACGTTTCGGACGGGAAGAGATGTTGCCGTTTATCGGACCTACGTTACATGATACGTTTTCCTCGATTGCGCCGGATATGACCGACCAATTGATCCATGAGTATCGTGAATGGAATTTAGCACATCATGATGACTATGTAACGGAATTCGAAGGCGTGACAGACACGCTTCGCAAATTATATGATCTAGGCTTGAAGATGGCGGTCGTTTCGACGAAGAAGCGTGACATGGTAGAAAGAGGGGTCAATCTTCTTGGGATCACGCCTTATTTTGAAACGGTGATTGGACTGGATGATGTGACAAAGCCTAAACCGGATCCTGAACCATTATTACTTGCATTAGAACGTCTAGGGCGGACACCTGCTGAATCACTGATGATTGGCGATAACTTCCATGACATACTCGGTGGCCGAAATGCAGGAGTACGAACGGCGGCTGTTGCATGGGCGTTAAAAGGGGAAGAGTATTTGCAGACTTTCAAACCTGACTACATGTTGCAGCATATGTCCGATTTACTGAAAGTCACTGCGGGAATCAAATTATGAGACGCACCGAGCGGCATCCTTCCAAAGGAGATGCAAATTCACTTTGGCATATTTATCGGACGGTCTCGATTTTTAAAGTAGCTAAGAATTTCATCGTCATCCAGATTGCGCGGTACACTCCGTTTGTTTCATGGAAAAATGTTCTCTATCGATTGTTCTTGCGGATGAAAGTCGGGAAGCATACGGCATTCGCGCTGATGGTCGTGCCAGATGTCATGTTTCCGGAACGAATTTCTGTTGGTGAAAATTCCATCATTGGGTTTAATACGACGATTTTAGCGCATGAATATTTGATTGATGAATACCGAATTGGTGACGTGGAAATAGGTAATAATGTGCTGATTGGCGCCAATACGACGATTTTGCCAGGCATCAAAATAGGCGATGGTGCAATTGTTTCTGCTGCCTCACTCGTGAATAAGGATATTCCTGCTGGTACATTTGCTGGTGGAAACCCAGTGCGCATTATATATACTGCCGAACAAATGGCGGAACGTGCAGCGCGTGAAAGCAAATGAATGACGGGCTAAGTAGTTGTGGTATACTAGAGGATACATTGCAGGGGGACGTCAAGTGCGTTCCTCTTACTTTTTCGGAGGAGTTCGATTGAAAAACAACCAACGATTTATAAAAGATAAAATTATATCATTTTTGCCTGACGGTGATTTTTATCGTAAACGCGCTATGCAAGCTATGCAACGAGAACAATTTTCCGACGCTGAAAAATACTATAAACGTGCACTGGATCTAAATCCAGATGATGCACTGACACATATGGAATATGGTGTATTCATTATGGAAGTTGGACGTTTTGAAGACGCATATGAGCTGCTGCAAACGGCTGATGATCTAGATCCAAATAATGAAGAAACGACATTCTATTTAGCAGAAGTTCACGCACATTTAGGTTTATTACGTGAAGCGAAACAATATGCATTGAAGTATGTTGGTATGGCACCAGATGGCGTATTTGTGGAAGAAGCACATGAAATATCTGAGTTCGCTGATCAAGAAGAAATGTTCGTTGAAGAAGGCGAACAACTTGATGGCGCAGTAGTATTCATGCAAGAAAAAGCGCGACGTATGATGGAGCAAGGGGATTTTGAAGAAGCGATTGAAGTGCTAGAAGATTTGCTTGTGGATTATCCGAAAACATGGGCCGTCCATAATAATTTGGCGCTAGCGTATTTTTATATTGGTAAAGAGAAGCACGCAGAGGAAATTTTATATGATGTGTTGCGTGAAGAGAAAGGTAATATCCACGCGCTTTGCAACTTGGCTGTGTTCTTTTATTACAACCGAGATGAAGAGCGTCTGAAAAGCATGATGGAGCTTTTGTCGAAGATTAAACCTTATCAATTCGAGCAACGCTATAAACTGGGTGCGACGTTTGCGCTGACAGGTCGTTATGAGGAAGCGTATCACTGGCTCCGTAGTCTGCAGAAACGTGGATTTGAAGGGGATGTAGGGTATTACTTCTGGCTAGCGAATGCTGCTTATTTTACAGGTCATCGTAAAGTGGCGGAACAAGCTAATGAAGCCTTGCTGAAGCTGGATCCCACGAAGGAAGGGTTCGAACCTTGGAAATCACTGGACGAAGAGTTGGACGCGGATTCCTATGAAGAGGATGTACCGTTCTTGATTGAGAAAGTCTCAAATCCTTATCGCAGTGAGAGAATGTTCGGATTGTACTTGCTAGGAAAATCCTCACATTTACAAGAGATTCTTTCGCATCCAGGCTATATAGATGTTGAAAAGTTAAGTGCCGCAGAACAACTTTTCTTAGCGCACAGCTTAGAATATTCATTCAAGGCGAGCAATTCGTTTGAAAAAGCACTGAAAAAAGCTTTGGCGATTTGTGACGTATTGTATGAAGAGTATAAACCGCTGGATGAAGAAGGCGTACAGCTATTTCAAATGTGGTTTACGTTATGTGATAATGCACTGGAAAAGAAATATGCGTTCAGTAATGTAGAGGCAATCGCTGCAGCTGTGGACTATATGTTCCAAACGGCACACTTTGAAAAAGTCACAAAGAAGTCTATTGCAGAAAATTATAGCGTCTCTGTTGCAACACTTTCGAAGTATATTCAGGAACTGATCGAATTCTTGCCACAAACAAAGGACTAAGTATCAAACAGATGTTGCATTTAAGTTGATATTCAAGTGTATTTCTCGTACGATTTTATATAGCGATAGTTTTATCTGCGAGCCAGATAAAATCTTTGGTGAAGTCGATGAAAACCAAGGGATGCGTACTTTGAAGGAGGAAAATCACTATGACAATGGAAGAAAAGGTATATGACGTAATCGTAGTCGGAGCAGGACCAGCAGGGATGACAGCAGCTGTCTATACATCACGTGGAAATATGTCTACATTGATGCTAGAAAGAGGCTTGCCAGGCGGTCAAATGGCCAATACCGAAGAAATTGAGAACTATCCTGGATTTGAAAGTATTTTAGGTCCGGACATCTCAACTAAAATGTTCGATCATGCGAAACGTTTCGGAGCTGAGTATGCTTACGGGGACGTAACGAAAATCGAAGACGGCCGTGAATTCAAAACGGTTCATGTAGGCGAGAAGAGTTATAAAGCGCGTGCAGTTATTTTAACTACGGGTGCAGAATACCGCAAGATCGGTGTACCGGGTGAAGAAGAACTAACTGGCCGTGGCGTAAGTTATTGTGCGGTATGTGACGGAGCATTCTTCCGTAACAAAGATATCGTCGTCATTGGTGGCGGTGACTCTGCGGTAGAAGAAGGTTCATATTTAACGCGTTTTGCTAATAAGGTAACGATTATCCACCGTCGTGATACATTGCGTGCACAAAAAATCGTTCAAGAGCGTGCGTTTGCGAATGAAAAGATTGATTTCATTTGGAATTCAACGGTTAAGCAAGTGAATGAAAAAGACGGTAAGATTGGTTCCATCACGCTAGTTTCTACTGAAGACGGTTCTGAACGTGAGATGGAAACAGAAGGTATGTTCGTTTATATCGGATTGGACCCAATCACAGAGCCTTTCAAAGATCTTGGTATTTTGGATGAAAACGGCTATATTGAAACAAATGACATTATGGAAACGAAAATTCCAGGTATCTTTGCAGCAGGCGATGTGCGCGAGAAATTATTGCGTCAAGTCGTGACAGCTACAGGAGACGGAAGTATTGCAGCTCAAGCAGCTCAGAAGTACATTGAAGAGTTGATGGAGGAAGTAGAAGCGAAAGCATAAACGGGTCATGGATTCGTAACGTATATGTAATCGTCTTGCAATATAGATGGGGGATAATAGAAAGAAGAAAGACCCCCTTTTCATAATATAGCAACTTTGTGGCTATTTGCGGTATAAACTTCCGTGAATAGTCACCTTTTTTTATCGTTTTCATTGAAAGCATTGTATACTATAACTACATACTTGAAAAGTGGGGAACTACATATGCAAAAAATTGCTAATTTGCTCGTGGTGAAAGACGGTCAAGTCCTTTTACTGAAGAAGCCAAGACGCGGTTGGTATGTGGCACCGGGTGGAAAAATCGATGAAGGTGAGTCTGTTTATGAAGCAGCTAGTCGGGAGTTTCTTGAAGAAACCGGAGCGCACGCTATCGCACCACATTTAAAAGGCGTATATACGATGATGATCATGGATGATGAAGGGAAAGAATTACTGAATGAATGGTTGCTCTTCACATTTGTTGCCCATGATTATTCTGGAGAATTATTGAAGACCACCGTAGAAGGTGAACTGGAATGGCATCCACTGGACAGTTTGCATACATTGCCAATGGCAGAAGGAGACCGCAAGAATCTTCTCTTTGCTGTCAGTCAAAAAGGTACGCAGTATGGAACGTTCTATTATACAGAGCAATTCCGCTTCTTGCGGGAGTCGCTTCAACAATCGACGGAAGGTGAATAACATTTATGGATCAGCCACAAGCGGTAAATGAATATGAAGTCGTAATAATTACAGGTATGTCAGGTGCAGGTAAGACAGTTGCTATGCAATGCTTTGAAGATATGGGATTCTATTGCATAGACAATTTGCCGCCGGAACTATTTGTGACGTTCCTGGATTTGATGATGAAGTCGGATAATCAAATGAGACGGATTGCAGCCGTGATGGATACACGCGGTGGAAGTTTATTTGATTCTTTGATTGCGGCACTCGACGGATTATTCAAAATGGAAGATGTTAAAACAAGTTTGTTATTCTTGGATTCAGATGATGAAACACTTGTAAAACGCTATAAAGAAACACGCAGATCACACCCATTGTCTGAAGGTGGCGTGTTGCTCGAAGGCATTCGCAAAGAGCGTCATTTGCTGACAGAACTAAAAGGACTTTCGCGTTCGATTATTGATACATCGAAATTAAAGCCAAAGCAACTGCGCGAGAAAATCACACGTGAATTTTCTGAAGCGGGTGAGCCGAAATTTACATTGAATTTCGTATCATTTGGATTTAAGCATGGTATGCCGATCGATGCAGATGTTGTATTCGACGTACGATTTTTACCGAATCCGTTCTATTTAGAAGAATTGCGTCCGTTGACAGGTTTGAATCATGAAGTATCAGACTACGTATTAAAATGGGCAGACACGAAAGAATTAATCGAAAAACTAACAGATTTATTCAAGTTCTTAATACCTCAGTATAAACAAGAAGGTAAAGGTCAAGCGGTCATCGCATTCGGCTGTACAGGCGGTCAACATCGTTCTGTTACACTTGCTGAATACTTTAAAGGTGTCTTTAAAGAGGACTACCCGACATACGTATCGCATCGGGATGTTGAAAAAAGAAAGGGTTGACATAAATATGCAATCCACTGCTATGAAAAAAGTCGTTGTGTTCGGCGGCGGTACGGGGTTATCTACGATTCTTCGCGGTTTAAAACGGCATCCGATTCAGTTGACAGCTATTGTCACGGTGGCGGATGATGGGGGCAGTTCGGGTCGTTTATTCGACCAGTACAATGTCCCACCGCCCGGAGATATAAGACAGGTTATGGCAGCGCTTTCAGATGTTGAGCCGATGATTGAGAAAATGTTTCAACACCGTTTCGAAGGATCGGATGGTTTGAAAGGGCATTCTCTTGGGAATTTAATGCTTACCGCCCTCACGACCATCACTGGTGATTTTGCCCGTGCAGTCGAGCAGATGGGCGTTGTGCTAAATATAAAGGGGAAAGTATTACCTGCAGCAAATCAGCGAATTACCTTGCATGCAGAGCTTGAAGATGGTTCAATTATTACAGGTGAATCGAAAATTCCTCTCTATGGAAGAAAAATTCGTAATGTCTTCATCACGCCACAAGATGTAAAACCATTGCCAGAAACAGCCGATACGCTAAAAAATGCAGATTTAATCGTTTTTGGGCCGGGAAGCTTGTATACTAGTACTTTGCCAACTCTTTTAGTGCAGGATATTCGCGATGCGATTATCGAAAGCACCGCTAAAAAGGTATATGTCGGCAATTTAACTACGCAACGTGGTGAAACGTATCGCTACACCGCTTCTGAGCATGTGCAGGCACTCTATGACCATGCTGGAGCACCTTTCCTCGATGCGGTACTGGTGAATAATGCAGAAGCGTTCAGACGCACGCACAACCGCGGTGAAAAAGAAGAGCCTTGGCTTGTGGAGAATGATTTAGAAAAACTGCAAGCGCTAGTACCCGAAGTATTTGTGCAGGAAATCGCGACAATTGTAGATGGAACGATTATGCATAAAACGACGGAAGTAGCAGACATGTTGATGCGCTATATAGAGAGAACGTAGAAGGCGGATAGATATGAAAATCGCCGAAGAGGGGGAATATCATGTCTTTTGCATCCAAAACGAAAAAAGAATTGACGCAGATTGAAGCGGATGATTGCTGTACGAAAGCTGAAATTGCAGCATTCATCCGTATGAATGGTGTCATGTCTTTTTCAAATAAACAACTGAGTCTCGACGTTCAAACAGAAAATGCCTCTATTGCGCGTCGTCTGTATTCGAACGTGAAGGCGCTATATCCGTATAAAGTGGAATTGCTTGTACGAAAAAAAATGCGTCTTAAGAAAAATAATGTATATATTTGCAGAATCCGTGACGGGGCCAAGCATTTATTGGTAGAATTATCGATTATGACGGATGATTTTCAAATGATCAATACGATCGATCCACAGCTAATTGAAAAAGACTGCTGTGCACGCGCGTACTTACGGGGAGCTTTCCTGGCAGGAGGTTCCGTTAATAACCCGGAGACGTCTTCTTATCACTTGGAAGTCTTCTCGAGCTATCAGGAACATAGTCAATCGCTTGTCGAGTTGATGAATCGTTTTCAATTGAATGCAAAGTCTATCGAGCGTAAAAAAGGATTTATCGCCTATCTGAAAGAAGCTGAAAAGATATCCGATTTCCTAGGCATCATCGGCGCACATGTATCCCTTATGAAGTTTGAGGATGTACGGATCATGCGCGATATGCGAAACAGTGTGAATCGATTGGTGAATTGTGAAACGGCCAATCTGAATAAAACAATCGGAGCGGCACAAAGACAAGTTGAAAATATTAAGTTGATTGAGCGCACGATTGGTTTGGATCAATTACCAGAACGTTTGCAAGAGATTGCTCAATTACGTGTTGCGCATCAAGATGTGACATTGAAAGAGCTAGGCGAGCTGGTGACGGGTGCAACGGTCAGTAAGTCGGGAGTCAATCATAGACTGCGTAAAATTGAAGAAATTGCAGATCGGTTACGTTGAAATTACTAGTAGATCCTTCATGAGAAGAGGAAGAAAAGGAGCACACAATATGGTAGAAAAAACAGTAATAGTAGGAATTAAGCCTGGTTTGCAAGCGCGACAGGCAGCGTTGTTTGTACAGGAGGCCAATAAGTATACGGCTGATATTTATTTGAAGAAGGATAGTCGTCAGGTGAATGCGAAGAGCATTATGGGGATTATGAGTTTGGCGATTGCGAAGGGGACGGAGATCACGTTGATTACGGACGGGATTGATGAGGATTTGGCCCTTCAGAATTTGGCTGATTTAGTCGAAGTGGAGCAGTGAGTTGGATATGGGTGGCGATGACCTTTTGAGGTTTCGTCATCTTTTTTTGTTCTGACTTAATAAGGGGGTACGTGGAGAAGCCGTTGGTCTCCGTTCCAGGCGGACGCTTTCCTGCGGGCATGGCTTGAGCCCATAGCTGTCAACTTAAGAATTGATAGTAAATTTATAACCCGCATCCCATGCACTATCCATGGTTTACTAGCTTGATTAAAAGGGTAAGATCTTTGTAAGCACG
>NZ_PDYW01000031.1:0-24849 GCF_002743245.1 Sporosarcina sp. P26b | reverse complement strand
CGTTTTGTTTGAACAAGAGTTAGCTAGGTTAGCTTAGTATTTTCAAAAAGAGATTATCGATAGAGGGATAACAGCCCCCTTCATACATACACTGGATTTTATCTAAGTGGCTAACTTAATATTGCAATTTAGGAGTTTTTAATAATTACTTTTTCAATCATTTTGAACGACCTCCACCTCTTAAATACTCTTATTGTTCGTCTTATATCAAGAAAAAAACTATTACCTTAACCAATAGTTCGTACGTAAAAGCTGATAAAAATCGGAATGATTTTCGAATCACATAATTATTAAACCTTTGACAACCATTTCCCTATTGACACTATTTAATATCCTAACTTTCACCTGGATTGTTGAATAGCCCTATACAAAGCAACTAATAGTCCATTTGTTAAAAAATAAAGCTCAACTTAAATTACCAATAGTATAGCATAATAAATCCTATATTCTGTTCATACGACAAAATGGCATTGTTAATTCCAATGCCATTTGATGTTTTAATTCGGTATTAAATTTATTGTTATTTTACCTTGTAAGCCACTCAACTGGATGATTTACACACACTAGAACAACCTACTTGAACTGCAAATCAAGTAAAATACTTACATAAGTCGCGTAATTTTGATTACACAAAACCATACAACGCCAACACCTGTCTACTTTGTAAAGGATCCGCAATACTCATATCCACAAAATAAGGCAACTGCCACTTCTGTGTGTTCAACGCTTGCTTGCTTGTCGGCTGATCCCAGGCAGGATAGACGCGTAAAGCCATTTTCCCTTTTATAGAAGGTGACGCTAAAATATTCTGTTCCAGAAGGAGTTCTCTAGGGAAAACAAATTGACCGAACTGCCGATCATCTTTAAAAGTCGTAATGACCACAAAGTCTGGCGTCTCTTCATATGAATACGGCTGATTTCGATTCTGTTTATCTTTTTGCCAGAACGCCACAAACTGACCAATTTTCGTAGGTGTGACGTTCGCCACCCTAAATCGAATAGTTTTTGTCGCCAACTGAAACGTTCCGGCACCGTACTTCACATTTTGCATTTCTTCTTGGACACAATAAATGGGTAAATTAAGAGGTTCATACATCATTCTATTTACATGAGCTAATGCCGTAGTAAACTCCATCTACTTGTACCTATTTAATACATTCTCTGGAATATGACAATAATCTTCTGGATAATGATCCAACCGATCTTGATGTTCGTCTGCACTCTTTATATAATTTGTTAAAGGTTCCACTTCCACCACGATACGATCGACATCGTGTCTTGCCTGAATAAACGCATTCGCTTTACGTAAATGTTCGGATTGTTCGCTATAAATACCTGTCCTATACTTTTCGCCCATATCCTGCCCTTGTTTGTTCAAACTATACGGATCAATAATTTCAAATACATACTCCATTAATCTATCAACCGTCAAAACTACAGGATTAAACTCCACTTTCACACATTCAGCATAACCATCATATTCACCGTCAAGCGTTTGACTCGATCCATTCGCTCGACCCGCTTCTGTTAGTAGAACACCAGGCAAGGTTTTGATAAAAGCTTGCACTCCCCATAAACAACCACCTGCAACATATACAACTTCCATAAGAATTTCCCCTTTACAATCAATTCACCATAGTACACGCATGTTCTTATGTCTACTATCATATAAGTCGTTGTTTTGTTCAAGTGGATAGACAACACTCTGTATAAATTCAAAAACACAAAAAGACCGTTTATCTCAAAAACAGTCTTTTTGTGTTCATCATTTAGAACTTATCAACGATTACCGTATATCCTTTTCTACCTTACCATCTTTAATAACTACTTGAATCGTGTCATTATTAGCTAATGAATAAATATCTTCCAACGGATTTCCTTTCACAACAAGTACATCCGCAAGTTTTCCAGTCTCCAATGTACCGACTCGATCTTCCCACCCTAAACATTCCGCAGCTGTTTTTGTAGAAGCGATGATCGATTCCATAGGCGACATACCCGCATCAACCATTAAACCTAGTTCACGAAGGTTTGTACCATGCTTGAACACGCCAGCATCTGTACCCATCGCGATTTTAACGCCCGCATTATATGCTTTTGTGAAACTTGCGACGTGTTGATCAATCACTTCTTTAGATTTCTGCACAGCCGTTTCAGGCATCCCTGTTTCATGCGCCGTTTCTAAAACTGCAACTGGCGCTAATAATGTCGGGACGAGGAACGTACCGTTTTCAAGCATTAATTCAATCGCTTCATCATCAATGAAAATTCCGTGCTCAATCGAATGAACACCGGCGCGCACCGCGTTTTTAATTCCTTCTGCACCTTGCGCATGTGCCATTACTTTGATTCCTTTTCTAAAGTGACCTTCTTCCACCATCACTTTAAGTTCTTCCAATGAAAACTGAGTGAATTCCGGATGGTCAGTAGCACTCAAAACACCACCTGTAGCATGTACTTTAATGACTTCTGCGCCAGCACGCAACATTTCGCGTGTTTTCTTACGTACTTCTTCCACACCATCGCATAAACCATTCGGCATGCCCGGATAGTTCGAAGGCATAATATCTATTACATTTCCTGAAACGGTATAGCCATCGCCATGTCCACCTGTAATAGTCAATGCATTGATACTCAATTGCATTCTCGGACCTGAAATGAATCCATCTTCTATCGCCTTTTTGACTCCGGCATCGGCTCCAAGTGCGTCACGAACAGACGTAATGCCCGCATGTAATGTAGTTTTCAAATATTCCGCAGCTTGGTAATACATGAACGAAAATGGTGTAGACAAACGTTCCGCCACAGGACTAAATTGCATCATCATATGTACATGTGTATCGATGAAGCCTGGTAAAATCGTTCCACCTTGTGCATCTATAATCGTTTCATCTCCGGTAGCTTGATACTCGGATTTCTTTCCTATGAATTCGATTTTTTGACCAGTAATCACTACGATTTGATTAACTTTACTTTCCGAACCTGTTCCATCAATTACTAATCCGTTTTCTATTATAATCTTTTGCATAATTTCCCCTCCACTTTATATAGTTCGAACTTAGATGTCTGCAATGAAAGCGAAAGTGATCATGACCGTACTAAATGCCCCCATCAACCTAGACGCCAAGAGTTCATCCGTAATAATGTTTGCTTCTCTTTGATCTCTAGTGAAACGTATGTACTTCCTGATTACGATATCCAATATATCATGTTACAGATTCATATGTAAATAATATTCAGTTAAATTAACAAGTTCTTTATATTTTTATACATGTAATAATCATAAAACCTCTTATACTATCTAACGCGCAAGCATGCAGAAGCTTAGAAAGCTTTAAAAACTCCTCTATCAATAGTCTTTGTGCTATTTTGCTAAAACACTACATACACTAGTAAAGATTTATATGTATAGAGCAGTTTACATTAGTAATGGAGGAGATTTTTTTGATGGATGAATCAACTAATAAAAACATGGATCCTAAACAAAATCAAAAAATGAAACAGTTAGATGAATTTAAAGTAGATAATAAAGATAAAAAATTCACGACGAACCAAGGAGTCAAAGTATCCAATGATGAAGAATCATTAAAAGCAGGCGTACGCGGACCTACTTTAATGGAAGGTATTCATTTAAAAGAGAAGCTCATGCACTTTGACCGCGAACGGATTCCTGAACGCGTTGTCCATGCGAGAGGTTATGCAGCGCACGGCGAGTTTGAGTTATATGAATCGATGAAAGATTATACGACGGCTGGTTTTCTTCAAGAACCCGGAAAGAAGACTCCTGTTTTCACACGATTTTCTAATGTTGCGGGTAATTTAGGTTCTGTCGATACAGCGAGAGATGTTCGAGGTTTTGCGGTAAAGTTTTACACCGAAGAAGGTAACTATGATCTGGTAGGAAATAATCTACCTGTATTTTTCATTCAGGACAGCATGAAGTTCCCTGATCTCGTCCATGCGGTTAAACCTGAACCTGATACAGATATGCCACAAGCCGCTTCAGCGCATGATACGTTTTGGGATTTCGTAGCAAACAATCAGGAGTCCGCCCATATGGTTATGTGGCAAATGTCCGATCGCACGATTCCGAGAAGTTGGCGGATGATGGAGGGCTTTGGCGTTCATACTTTCCGATTCGTTAATAGTGAAGGAAAAGCTACATTCGTAAAATTCCATTGGAAACCGATACTAGGTGTACATTCATTAGTATGGGACGAAGCGCAGAAGATCGCAGGAAAAAATGCAGACTTCCAACGTAAAGACCTGTGGGACTGTATTGACAATGGCTATTTCGCAGAATATGAATTCGGCGTGCAGATGATTGCTGAAGAAGATGAATTCATGTTTGATTTCGATATTTTGGACGCGACCAAAATTTGGCCCGAAGAGATTGTGCCTGTTAAGATTATCGGAAAAATGACATTAAATCAAAACGTCACAAACGTCTTTGCCGAAACCGAACAAGCTGCCTTCCACCCAGGTAATATTGTTCCTGGAATAGATTTCACCAACGATCCCCTCTTGCAAGGAAGGCTACTATCTTATTTAGATACCCAACTCTACCGACTAGGCGGACCGAACTTCGCTGAAATTCCGATTAACCGCGCAGTATGTCCGTTCCATAATAACCAGCGTAATGGGTTCAATCGCCAGCGGATTGATGTTGGCAAAGTAAGCTATCATAAAAATTCACTCGCTAATAACACGCCTTCCACTTCGACAGCCAAAGAAGGCGGTCTTGAACATTACGCTGAGAAAGTAGAAGGCCGCGTCATTCAAGCACGGAGTGAATCATTCAAAGATCACTTTTCACAAGCTCGAATGTTCTGGAACAGTATGTCGCCTCCCGAAAAGCAGCATATTATTAACGCGTTTAGCTTCGAAGTAGGAAAAGTGAATAGTATAAGTGTTCGACAACAAGTGGTGGATATGTTCTCAAACGTTGATCGGGAAATGGCTACTGCAATAGCGAATAATGTAGGGGTCAACAAGCCGACGGGCGAGCAAGTGGATGTGACCGCATCCTCCCCTGCGCTGAGCCAGGAAAATACTGCTCGCTATCCATACAGCATGAAAGTTGGCATTTTAATCGGCGACGGTTTTGACGATGATGAAGTGAAATCCACAATTGAACACTTAGCGAAGTATGGTGTGTGGACGTATACGATTGGTGAAAAACTGGGTACGGTAAGAGGGAAGAATGGACTGGAGATTCAAGTCAATGAAACATTTTCAACCACGGCTCCGGTGCTATTCGATTCTCTGTATGTTGTAGGTGGAAACGCAGCAAATCAAGCGAAATTCAATTCGGATAGCGTCTATTATATTAATGAAGCATTCATGCATTATAAGCCGATCAGTGTAGCGAAAACCGGAAACTCTTTATTCGCAGCATCTAACGCGAAAAAAGGACCAGGCATTGTGCTTGCTAAAAATACTGCTGCATTTAACGACGAGTATATACTCGCAATTACCCAACAACGCTTTTGGGATCGAGATATTTACTGATTATATCCAGCAAAAAGCGTCACTCGGTTCCTCGCGAGTGACGCTTTTTTATATTACAATGATACACTCATTAAATAGCTGTCCATCCACCGTCAACTTTAATCGTTTCGCCTGTAACAAAACCGGCCATATCAGAAGCCAAATATAGAACCGCCCCTGAAATATCTTTCGGTTTCGCCAAACCATTTAATAAGATGCGATTCTCTACATCGGATTTAAAATCTACATCCTCAAACATCTTCTCTGTTAACTCAGTTTCAATGAACGTAGGAGCTACTGCATTGACCGTCACACCATGCTCCGCCCACTCTACCGCTAGTGCTTTCGTCAATTGAACAAGTCCACCTTTGCTGGCACAATACGCTGCACGTTTATAATAACCTACGAATGCCATTTGTGAAGCGATATTAATGATCTTGCCACTGTTTTGCTTCAGCATATGACGTGCGGCTGCCTGACTGCTAAAGAACACCGACTTCAAATTCAAATCAAGTACGGTATCCCAATCTGCTTCAGTCACTTCCATTGCAGCCTTCGCAATATTTACTCCCGCGTTATTCACTAACACGTCAATCGTTCCAAACTCCGTCACGACAGTCTCGATCAGTTGTTGAATTACAGATAAGTTGCTTAAATCTCCCGGTATCCCCATACATCTTGGATTCAACTCCTGCAGCTCTAATACTGCTTTTTGAAGAACTTCTTCATCACGTCCAGTAACGATGACATTCGCTTTAAGCTCCGCAAATGTACGCGCGATATCTTTTCCTATCCCTTTGCTTCCACCGGTAACAATTATCGTCTTGCCCGCAAGTTCAGTGAAATAGCTGCTCATTTTTCTACCTCCTCATCCAACTTCTTATCATTCTTCAAGAATTCGATCAACATGCGTTCTCGTTCTTTATTAATCTTTTGCGAAGTCTTTTCATCCCAGTCGTAAAATCCACGTCCGCTTTTATCCCCTAAATGACCCGCATCCACGAGACTAGTCACCGCTTCTCCCGACTGCTCAGCTACACTCAAGTCACTAAACAAATAATTCGAGATGGCCGAAAACACATCCAGTCCACCCATATCCGCTGTCATTAGAGGTCCGGTAACAGGCAAACGACGTCCGATGCTATAGGTAACTGCAGCATCTATGTCTTCTTTAGACGCTGCCCCAATGTCCAACAAATACTGCGCTTCTCTAAACAATGCGTATTGAAGGCGATTGCCTATAAAGCCCGTGATTTCTTTTTTTACAAGTACCGGCTTCTTATTCATCGACCTGATTAACTCCATTGCCGACTCTACCGTTTCGTCATCTGTATACTCTCCCTTTACAACTTCTACAAGCGGGATCAAATGTGCAGGATTCCAGAAATGAGTGACGATGAATCGATTCGGATACTTCATTTCTCTAGCTAGTTCACTAGGTTTAAATCCCGATGTGTTGCTAGCAATAATGCTTGTCTTACTGACGAGTTGCTCTAGCTTTTTATACAATACCCGTTTTAATTCAATTTGTTCAGGAATTACTTCAAAAATGAAACCGGAGTCAACAACTGCCTCTTCTAAGGAAGTTGTGAATTCAATGGCTTTCTGTATTTCTTCTATCTTAATTACATCTAGTAAACCGTTTTCCATCATAGTATCCAATTTACTTCGTAATCCAGCCCGTGCTTTATCAAGATCCTTTTCGCTCATTCCAACCAGTCTAACAGGAATACCTGACCAAGCAGCCGCCAGTCCTATAGAGTGGCCCATTGTACCGCAGCCTATAATCGTTATAGTATTCATTTCATTCACTCCTTTTCATTGCCTGGGAAATTAAGAGACCCAACAAACCAAGTTACGGCTCGTTGGGTTCATGTTCTTATAGTCCGATTGAGAATAGAATCACTGCAACCGCAGCACCAAGTATTGGTACAACAACTGACAACGCTCCAAATGCTGGGTACGCGTCTTTATGTGTTTCACCTGCAATGGATCGGATAGTCGTTACAACATATCCACCTTGAGGAAGTGAATCAAGTGACCCTGAAGATATGGAAACTGTACGATGCAAGGCTTCCGGATCGACGCCTAAATCTAAATAATGTGGTGCTAGTAGTGGCAAGGCGATAGCTTGTCCACCAGATGATGAACCAGTCAGTCCGGCAATAACCGCTACTGCCAATGCTCCACCGATCAGTGGGCTACCTGGTATATCCGTCATCACGTTGACCGCCGCTTCAAAAGCCGGTGTCGCCTTTACTACACCACCAAAACCAACAACTGCTGCAGTGTTGGCGATCGCAATCACTGCACCCATTGCCCCTTCTCCAACCGCATGTCCAAAGTTTTGGAAGTATTTTTTATTCAGCAAGAATGTCGCTAATATACCACCACTTAAAGAGATGATCAGTGCGGACGTTCCGAGTGATTGGTGTAAAAGTAAAGTGAGTCCAAGTACAACAACCAACGGAATCATGCTAAGAATTGGATTAGGAAGATCTCTTTTCATATCTACTTCTTTATCTGTTTTTCTTGAGATGAATTTCTCGCCATTGGCAACGGCTTTTGAAATCATTCGTTTCAACCACCAATAGCCAAATAAGAACATAAAGACGGCTACGAAAATACTAACTTCCCATCCAGCATATGGAGTCGTCCCAAGAAACTCAATTGGAATCCAGTTTTGGATTTCAGGAGATCCCGCAGATGTCATCGTAAATGTCGTAGAACCGAATGCCAGTGCCGCAGGAATGAATCTTCTTGGCAAGTCAGCTTGTTTGAAAAGACTGAGCGCCATCGGATATACCGAGAATGCAACAACAAACAAACTTACCCCGCCATACGTTAACACTGCACAAGCTATAACCACGGCCAATGCCGCCCTCTTCATACCGATTTTACTGACAATCCATTTTGAAATACTATCAGCACCGCCACTGTCTTCCATGACTTTACCAAATATTGCACCTGTCAAGAACATCAAATACCAAGAGGCGATGAATCCTGTAAATCCGCCCATATAGTTCGTTAAGAAGTTAACCGCGCCTTCTTCTACTAACTGTGGGAACAGCGGGATTCCATTCAAAATTGCGATAAACAGCGCTGTAATTGGCGCCGCAATAAGAAGGTTCATCCCTTTCATTGTCAAAAAGATCAAGATCGCAAGTCCCCCAAAAAGGCCGATCATCCCTAACATAGTCATTCCTCCTAATTACCTTGCTACCTTAAAAGTTCTCTTTAGTTTTTTCCGTAACGATCTACACGAAGTTGAGCTTGTCTAGCATGTCCTTCAAAGTTTTCCAATAGACAAAGTCTTGCTGCGTATTCGCCGATATAGGCTGAAGCTTCAGGTGTTGTGATCTTCTGATAAGTAACTGTTTTGATGAATTTACCCACCCATAATCCACCTGTATAACGAGCTGCCCCTTTAGTCGGTAATGTATGATTTGTTCCAATTACTTTATCTCCGTACGCTACGTTCGTCTCTGGTCCCAAGAACAAGCAACCGTAGTTAGTCATATTCTCAAGGAAGTAATCTGGGTTCTCCGTTAAAATCTCTACGTGTTCAAATGCCAAGCGATCCGCTTCTACACGAGCTTCTTCAATGGAATCCACGACCAATATTTGACCATAGTCTTCCCACGATACGCTTGCAACGTCTGCTGTCGGAAGCGTTTCCAATTGGCGCGCAATTTCTTTAATAGTTTCATGTGCCAGCTCTTCAGAAGTCGTAATCAATGCGCCAGGAGACGTTGGTCCATGTTCACCTTGTCCTAGAAGATCAATCGCAATCATTTCTGCATCTGCTGTGTGGTCTGCTACAACTAATGTCTCAGTTGGACCTGCAAAGAGATCTATTCCTACACGACCGTATAATTGACGCTTCGCTTCTGCAACGAACGCATTACCAGGTCCTACAATCATATCAACAGATTCAATTGTTTCTGTCCCGATCGCCATTGCACCCATCGCTTGAATGCCGCCCAACAAGTAAATTTCGTCTGCTCCTGCTAAATACATAGCCGCTATCGTCGCTTTTGGAATTTCACCATTAATCGGTGGTGTACATGCGATCACTCGTTTCACTCCTGCAACCTTCGCAGTCAATACGCTCATATGCGCAGACGCAACCATCGGGTAACGGCCCCCAGGGATATAACAGCCTACACTGTTTACAGGAATATTTTTATGCCCCAAAATAACTCCTGGAATATTTTCCACTTCTACATCATGCAATGAAGCCAGTTGTGCTTCTGCAAACGCTTTAATATTAGTTTGTGCAAACTTAATGTCTTCAATGACGCTATCAGGCACTTGTGCCACGATATCTTTAATTTCTGATTCGCTCAATCTGAATGATTCAGGGCTCCACTTATCGAACTTCTCAGATAATTCACGAACTGCTTGGTCACCACGAGTTTCTACATCTTTCAAAGCTCCTGCAACAATTTCGGATACCTTTGTGTCGTTTGCTACTACTTCTTCTTGAGATTTACCTGCTTTAATCACTTTTACCATGAGTACGCCTCCTATTTTTTAACCGCTTACATTATTCTTTGGACATTTTACTGATCTATATTTCTAAAACTTGTAAGAGTACTTACTATTGCATACGTATGCAATAGACTCTATATGAAAATCCTAGTCCAACAATTCATTAAAGTCAAGCAATTATGTGGTTTTTCTTTCAACTAATTTTCCATCCACTTCTATTGTGCGGACTAATCCTGTATAGGACTGGACTTCATCCATCAGATAAGTCACTGTTTTCTCGATCATTTCTTCTATTGGCTGTTCCCATGTAGTTAATTCATATGCAGGCCAAGAAGTCATCGCGATATTATCAAATCCAATAACCCTAGTGTGTTCTGGTATAAGAACTTTATACTTGCGAAAGGCATCCAGCAGTCCAAGTGCCATAATATCATTTGCAACAAAAATTGCAGAAGGTAACTGATTTTCTTCTAAAATGGTCATTGCCGTATTATATCCACCTTCGTAAGTGTAATCTGAATTATACGTACGGAGTGGGATATTTTGTTGATCGAGTATTTCACAAAAGCCTTTTTTTCGTTCAATACTTGTCGACGTATCTTCATTACCAGTCACCAACGCTAATTCAGTTGATCCAGTAGCTAATAAAAATTGTGCGATAGAGCGACCTGCTTGTAAATTATTGCAACTTATTGAATGATAGACGTTATTACGTGGCTTTCTATTAAAGAATACTATGGGAATATGACTTTTCTTGAACTCTTCCCCCACTTCTTGGGACATCGTAGCATCCGTCACGATTACGCCCGCTACATTGTAGTTGAGTAATGTTTCCACGTCTTCATCTTGGATTTCATCATTATTTGTTGAAACAAATAAGATACTGTATCCCTGCTGTTTAAAGATGGAGCTGAATCGTTTCAACACATGCGCATAAAATGGATTTTGCACATTTTTCATTACCAACCCAATAATTTTAGATTGGTTCGTAATTAGACTTCTCGCGTATACGTTAGGACGGTAACCAAGCTCGGCTGCCGCCTCCAGAACCCGTTTCCTAGTTTTATCCGAAACAGAAGCACCTTCAAAATAAACTCTTGAAACTGATGACTGTGAAACGCCAGCTAGCTTAGCAACGTCCATCGCAGTTACTGTATTTCGCATTTTTATCCATTCCCCCTAGTACTAGTTTTTAATTTACTGTATATGTATGACGGCTTTTTGTTTACTATAGAAACAAGACGTCTGTAGCTTATATCTTAATTTTAATTATATCAGAAAAGCTCATGTGAATTGACTACTAGTATGTATTGCTATCCAAAATAGTACACTGCACAATGGGAACGATTTGTGTGTTGTATGATTTCTTGAAAATTAATAAGCTGCCAGGTACCAACACAGTCATCCTGTGCTCGTACCTGGCAGCTTTAAATTTGTTCAGTTATTCATAAAGTGCCTCGTTTAACTCGTTTTAGTTACGAGTTCAGCGCACCTTCAGCTTCTGGAATATTTGTCATGTCAATCGCATTCATTCTACAGAAGTAGTCCATGAAATTTTGTGCTTCTTTGATTTCTTCTTCATCCGTTTTCAACGCAATGATATCTCGTAATATTTGAGCTGTCCAAATATTATCAAAATAGCGGAATGTTCCCGAATTCCATGAAGTACGATCTGGGTAGTTTTTATTTTTGTAGTAATTCCAGAAAAGCATTTTCTGAGATTCTTCTTCTGTCAGTGTTATTCTATATTCAGGGTGGTAAGGAACCAATCCGTCTTCCCCAATAGTACCTGTAAATGTATCATCAACCATGAAAAGACCTAAAATGATTCTTTCCGTTTCCGCTTGATCAGAAGTTCTTACGGTTAGAATACCTGCACTGTTCGGGCGCAAACGAGTAACAGGGTTCGGTAGACCTTTGTTCTTCCCGCTCTGAATGTTGCCTGTAGTTATTTCCCAACTATTCAAAATGTCTGATTGCTTTTCTGAATCTAACCAGAAAACGATTTGTGAGCTTTCATGAATTTTATGATTCTTGAGTATTTCTCTACGTTGCTGTTCTAATCTTTGAGCAGCTTTTTCTTCTTTACGTTTCTTCTCAAGTATTTTCTCTTCAGCTTTTCTTTCTACAAAGACTTTTTCTAACGACTCTGCCATACTTCGATCATTTAATTTAATAAAGTTTTCAAAAGCATCGGGATAAACAAATCTTTTAAGATCCTTGTTAAAATCAACGGTGATGAATGATTCCTCGTGTTCCACAATATTTCCTTCACCAAACACGTTATGAGTTATTTCTTCGTTAATCAAATTCACTAGACATTCTCCTCCTATTAAATTCTTTGATACACGTCTTGACAGTTAGTCTTATCAAGACCCCCTGCTACAACCTGCTTTTTAAAAAAATTATTAAATTAAATGGAACAAGCCAATTTTCAAATTCAAAAAAGCGCCCTCCATTCCTTGCTGGAATAAGCTGCGCAGGATCATCAAATGCAGTCCCGATTACTTGTACTTATATAGTATAACATGTAATCAGAAATTTCTCAAATTTTTAGTTGACATCGCTCAATTGTTTATCGTATAATATACAATTTTCATTTTGATAGAGAGTCTGTGAGTTACTAGTATTATGATCACTATTATTTACATAGAGATTACAATTTCATCATGAGCAATTGAAAAAAACATAGTGTCTTGGTGTCTTTGACAGTATATAGCTCTCAATTATATTCACTAGAGCTTCCTAATATCCCTCTGAAAATAATGAAATACCTCGTCTATCGTCCAGTCTACGTGATGTTGAAGTTCAATAAAATTACCCGGAAAATATTTAAAGAGCACCGCTATGTTTCAACGGTGCTCCATTATCGTATATTTATTGTACAGTTTCTTCTACAGGTGACTCTTCTTTTATATAACGCAACACAGGCTTACGCGCTGCCTTAGTTTCATCCAAACGACCGATGACAGTTGTGTGTGGTGCCTCTTGAACGATTTCTGGATTCTCCTCTACTTCTTTCGCAATTTGAATCATCGCTTCGATGAAGTTATCCAATGTTTCTTTGGACTCCGTTTCTGTCGGCTCGATCATCATAGCTTCCTCGACATTCAACGGGAAGTAGATTGTAGGCGGATGATATCCGAAATCTAACAAGCGTTTCGCCATATCAAGTGTACGCGCGCCAAGCTTCTTCTGGCGACGGCCTGATAAGACGAATTCATGTTTACAATGCTGTGTATACGGAAGGTCGAAGTATGGCTCTAGACGACGCATCATATAGTTTGCATTGAGTACTGCATATTCAGTAACAGCTTTCAAGCCATCCGGACCCATTGAGCGGATATACGTGTATGCACGTAAGTAAATACCGAAGTTTCCGTAGAATGGCTTCACGCGACCGATAGATTGCGGTACATCATAGTTTAGGACGAAACGATCATCCACTTTTTCAATGACTGGTTTCGGCAGGAATGCAGCGAGTTCGTCAGTTACCCCAACTGGACCTGAACCTGGACCACCGCCACCGTGAGGACCTGTGAACGTCTTATGCAAGTTCAAGTGAACCGCATCGAAGCCCATATCGCCTGGGCGTGCTTTGGACATAACGGCATTCAAGTTTGCTCCATCATAATACAGCTTTCCGCCAACTCCGTGAACTGCTGCCGCCATTTCCAAGATATCTTCCTCGAAAAGCCCCAGCGTGTTTGGATTCGTCAACATCAATGCTGCAGTATCGGGACCTACTTTTGATTTCAAGTCTTCAAGATCAACTAAGCCTTTTTCATTCGACTTAACTGTCACTGTGTCAAAGCCTGCAACCGTTGCAGAAGCTGGATTTGTACCGTGAGCAGAGTCAGGAACGAGTACTTTCGTACGCTGTGTATCACCATTTGCTTCATGGAAAGCACGAATCATCATCAATGCCGTCCACTCACCATGTGCACCTGCTGCAGGTTGCAATGTAACTTGTGGCATCCCCGTGATTTCAGCTAAGTGCTCTTGCAGATCATACGCTACTTCGAGTGCACCTTGAACCGTAGACTCGTCTTGTAACGGATGAACGCGTGCGAATCCAGGGAAGCGTGCAACCGCTTCGTTGATTTTCGGATTATACTTCATCGTACAAGAACCTAATGGATAGAATCCTGTATCGACTCCATGGTTACGATTAGACAATGCAGTGTAGTGACGCATGATGTCCAGTTCAGATACTTCCGGCAGTTCTGCGTCTTCTGTGCGAATAACACCTTGAGATAAAATAGACGCAACATCTACTTCAGGTACATCTAATTCAGGTAAGCTATAACCGATTCGTCCAGGTTTGGATACTTCAAAAATGAGTGATTGGTTTTCCTTATGCATGGATAGCCTCCAATTCTTGCACGTATGCATCGATTTCTTCTTTCGTACGTTGTTCTGTTACTGCGATCAGTGCGTGGTTTGCAAGACTTTCGTCCACAAGACTCAAATCGTATCCACCGATAATCCCTTGATCCAGCAAACGTTTGTTAACGTCTTTAATCGGTGATTTGCAATCTACGACTAGTTCATTGAAATGAGCAGCACCGAATTTCACTTCGAAGCCTGCTTTTTCAAATGCTTGTTTCGCGTAAGCTGTTTTCGCGATGTTTTGATACGCAATTTCTTTAATTCCTTCTTTACCAAGGGCTGTCATCGCAACAGATGCTGCAAGAGCATTAAGCGCTTGATTCGAACAAATATTGGATGTCGCTTTATCACGACGAATATGCTGCTCACGCGCTTGCAAAGTCAGAACGTATCCTCTACGACCTTGATCATCATTCGTTTCGCCGACTAGACGACCTGGTACTTTACGCATCAACTTTTTCGATACAGCAAAATATCCACAGTGTGGTCCACCGAATGACTCTGGAATGCCGAATGGTTGTGCGTCTCCAACAGTAATATCCGCTCCAAGCGCTCCAGGTGGTGTTAAGAGCCCTAAAGCAAGTGGATTCGCCGAAACGATCGACAATGCACCGTTTTCATGTGCAATATCACTGATTGCCTGAAGATCCTCTACTTGTCCGTAGAAGTTCGGGTATTGAACAAGCACTGCTGCAGTCTCGTCATCAATCAATTCCTTGAGCTTATCCATGTCTGTTACGCCATTTGTATGAGGAATTGTGACAACTTCAATATACTGCCCGTCAGCGTACGATTTCACCACTGCGTGTGATTCGTTGTGAACAGTAGCCGATACAAGCAACTTCTTGCGGCGTGTATGGCCTGCAGCAAGTGTGCCCGCTTCCGCTAGTGCTGTTCCGCCGTCATACATAGAAGAGTTCGCAAGCTCCATGCCTGTCAATTCACAGATCATCGTCTGGAATTCGAAAATCGCTTGCAACTCACCTTGTGAAATTTCTGGCTGGTATGGCGTGTATGCCGTATAGAACTCAGAACGTGAAATTACATGATCTACGATGATCGGACGATAGTGATCATAGACTCCCGCTCCTAGAAACGAAGCATAGTCTTGAGCGTTGATGTTTTTCGCAGCTAAACGTCCAAGTTCTTTTAAAAGAGATGTTTCGGATTTCGCAGGCTTGATCTTATATTCACCTTTGAATCGTACTTTTTCGGGAATATCCGAAAAGAGTTCATCGATGGAAGAAATTCCGATTGTTTCAAGCATGTCTTTCTGATCTTGCTCCGTCATAGGTAGATAACGATGCTTCATAATAGTTTACCCCTTTTCACTTATGATCTTTTATAGAAAGGTGTTGCAATAACTTTTGCTTTCAGACGTTTCGTGCGAATTTCTACTTCAACTTCTGTATCGAGCTCAGTGAACTCTGTAGACAATAGCGCAAAACCGATGTTCTTCTTTAATGTAGGAGACTGCGTGCCAGTTGTTACTTCACCGATCTCTTCGTCGCCCGCAAATACTTTATATCCAGTACGCGGAATCCCTTTATCGATCATTTCGAGTCCAACAAGCTTACGTTCGACGCCTTGTTCTTTTTGCTTCACCAATACATCCTTACCAATGAAGTCTTCTTCCTTATTCACTTTCACGACGAAACCAAGTCCTGCTTCGAGTGGAGATATATCTTCTCTTAGCTCTTGACCGTATAGTGGCAGTCCCGCTTCGAAGCGCAATGTGTCTCGTGCACCAAGACCTGCAGGTACGACACCATCTTCTTTGCCTTCTTGCAAAATCTTTGACCACAAGTTCTGGATGGCTTCAGCTGTACCGTAGATTTCAAATCCATTTTCTCCTGTATAACCAGTACGTGAAACAAGCACATCTTCCCCGCCTACTTGAACATGCTCTTTAAAGCGGAAAAATTTGATCTCTTCAAGCGTTTCATCTGTTAGTTTCTGTAATATTGTTTCCGCCACAGGACCTTGCAATGCGAGTAACGCATAGTTCGAAGACTGGTTATCGATGACCACATTGTCTGTCTGCTGCTTTTCCATCCATTCAACATCTTTTTCAATATTGGATGCATTAACTACTAATAAATAGCGTTCATCTTCTAATTTATAAATTAAGAAATCATCGATCGTTCCACCTTGCTCGTTACACATCACTGTATACTGTGCTTGGCCGATCTTCAGTTTCGAAACGTCATTCGTTACAAGTTTCTGCAAATAGTCAAGTGCTCCGCTACCACTAACAAACACTTCTCCCATATGCGAAACATCAAACAATCCCGCTTTTGTTCGAACGGCTTCGTGTTCTGCCTTAATGCTAGAAAACTGCACAGGCAACTCCCAACCGCCAAAGTCGATTGTTTTACCTCCGTACTCTTTGTAACTTTCAAATAACGGTGTACGTAATAATGGATTCGTCAAACTGTTTCCTCCTTTGTGTTCTAATCAAGAAACGATTAGTAGGTAATTCATCAAAAAAAGGACAGGGGTCTCCTATGAAAGAGAACCCCTGTCCTTTTGCCTGAAAGCTTTACAGTTTCCATACTTTCTTCGGCCGCTGATTACTCAGCACTCTCCAGAGATGCGTCATGTATGCGTTTTGTTACCTGAGAGATTCATAACGTTTGTTACTTGCTCCTTCGGCGGCGCCTAATGCGCGCTCTCCCCATACAATCATTCGCATGATTCAATTAATTTTTTCTTCACTGATATCTTAACATTTAACAGAAGTAAGCGCAATCTATTTCTTATAACAGTAAAAAAGCGAATGATAGTTTAATCTATAACTAAATCATTCGCTTTTATCCTTAGTTATTGATATCTTTCGATTTGAAAGATAATATACTCCGAAATATCCGTTAAAGACTTACCCGTCGTCTCCACTGTAAAGTGAGATGACTTCAAATATTTTGGTTTACGCTTTTTATACAGCGCTTCTAATTCCTGTCGCGAAGATTGTTGCACGATCGGCCGATTGACATCTGTCGAGATTCTTCGCCAAATATCGCGGAATGAGGCATTAAGAAAAAATACGATGCCGGTTTCTCGCATCAGTCGAATATTCTCTTCCTTTACTGCCACACCGCCACCAGTCGCTACAATACAGTATTCTTCCGGAAACTTCTGCAGGAATTCTGTCTCCAATTGTCGGAAGTACAGTTCTCCATACTGATCAAATATCTCAGGAATCGTCATTTGCATATGTTCTGAGATCTCATGGTCCATATCAAAGAACGGAATACCAGTCAGCGTATGCAGCCGTTTACCAATTGCGCTTTTTCCACACCCCATGAAACCTACCAAATAAATCCTTTTCATTTTCATCCATCCCGTTTCATTAATTCAACTGCTTTACGCTCATAATAGATTTCGAGCCAGTCGTATATTCTGTAGATACTATCATGCCATGAAACGAGGGAGAAAAGAAAGAGACTTACGAAAAATAATAATACAATCGCGAAAATAAATGATCCTCCCTTCTCATTCTTGATATAATCCAATCGCAAACGTCCTTTCTTTGCGCCTACCATCCATCATTTCGACAGCAATCTGCAATTCGCTACCGTTCACTGTAAATGCGTAGGTTTTTACATTCATCAACAGTGGAACATGACCGTCGCCATCTACCACCTTTCGAATCATTTGCTTGTATTGCTGTATAATGATTTCCCCTCTTTTAGTTTGAAAAGATAAAATTGTAGGGTTGATTTCAGTGACTGCTGTTACTTCTTCTAATACTTCCTGAAACTCTAAAGAAAACAGTTCCCATTCACCAAGCAAATCTCCTTGATATACTTTTTCTATAGGTGTTTGCCAATAAAAAAACAACACCGCTAATTGAATAAGCATAGTGAATATGAGTAAATGAATAATACTTTCCAATAATGAATAGCCTTTTTCATTCCATGATTTCATATACTCACACACTTACGATTTGCGACTTGTTGTACTTCATAAACTACACAAACTTGGCCATCCTCGACAGTCCAATCATAATGTAATTTTTCATACGATCTCCGTCCTGTTGCTTGTCCTGAAGATTTAAACAGTATAGCCGCTTGATATGTGGTCTGTGCTGCAATCATCGCGGACTTTTTTCCAGCCACGGATGACGTCAATGTGGTAGCCAAGGGCAAAAGCGAACTAAAAATGACCATGACAATTACTAAAGACAGCATAGCTTCAGGCCACGATTGCCCTTTTTCATTCATAGACGATCATCCTTCCCCGTTCAAACTGGAATGAGATTGTGACAAGACCTTTACTTTCTGTATTAATAGTTATTTTTCCTGTACGAATCAAATATCCTGTTTCAGCGAAGTCCAACTGTTTTAACGGAGAATTTTTCGACCTGTGCATTCCTGAAGGAAGTTCACCATGTAATATCTCTACTAAACCATTCGTTTCGACCGTGTATTTCTGACCCTCTTCATAAAATTTCAAACTAACTCTTTCCTTATGTGTAATAGCATATAATTGTGCTTCATGAACAGTCGCGATGAATAATTGCAACGCATCTTCTTCAGTCACTCTCTGTAAACGCTTCTCACTAAAGGGTAGAATAACGGCTGTTATAATCATCATAATAGATAACACAAGCAAAAGTTCTAAAAAAGTAAAGCCACGCTGATCATCAATAGCTTGTTTAACCTCCTCCATTAGTCGCCGTGACTTTACCATCTCCAGCGATTGTGATCGCATTTCCATTTGGACACGCAGGGTTCTCTGGTAAATACCCATCTGTAGTCAGCGCCGTAAGTGTGGGAACGGATTTCTTGTCCATTTTATATGCTTGCACCTGACCTTCTACCATTTTCACGTACGCCTCACAGCCCTTTTCGTCTATCGATTTGGAATGCTTTGTGACGTTCGGGATTGCAATCAAAATCAAAACAGTTATGATCAGCAACACGATCATCATTTCTATTAATGTGAAACCTCTTTCATTCTTTAGCAATGTTTTTCCTCCTCTTAAATACTGTCGATCATTTTATAAACTGGTAGCAGAATAGATAAATAAGATAATAGGATACAGACGGCAAGCACACCAAATAGAGCGGGTTGTAGAATCGCAATCCATTTACTAGCCTGCTCTTCTAGCTGTTGCGTCGTATGTTCGCTATAGAGCATAAGTTCCTTCGATAAATAGCCCGTATCAGCACCATGCTTCGCAAAATCTGCAAGTCTCGGTGACAGCCCATCAGTTAAACGGATCGCTTCATGCAAAGATTCTCCATAAATAATTTGTTGACTCAGTTCGTTTGTGATAACAGATAATATCGGGTCTTCCGTCTGTTCATTCAGAACCGCTAAGGCGCTTTGCATCGATAATCCTGACTGCAGTAAACTACCTAGTTCACTCGCAAAATCTCTAGTTTTCATTTCACTATAGAAAGTCTTGAGTCCAGGAACTTTCAAAATATAGTGTAAAGCCTCGTATGGGGACAACTTTTTCAACCATATTCGGCTTAACAAAAAAACAACACCTAAAATAACTGCTAGCACTAACAATACATCTGGTATGGAAGACACAAGCTTTGGCAGTAATTGAACGAGTCCACCTTCTTCATTCGCCCGCATTACAGTCAACGCTTCAAAATTCGGCAGAAAAAACTGTCGGAATGCTACTAATAAAAGTAGTAAGAAAGAAAACAGCACACTTGGATAAGCTAATAGTTTACGAATCTGTTTTTGCTTCTCCACTTTACGATTGACACGATCCGCTACTTCTTTCAACGCGCGTATCAAGTTGCCATCTACTTCCGCAATCACAATAGGAAGCATAATACTATTACCGAATCCTAAACCCTTCAAAATATGTGAAACCCCATATCCCATCTTTAATTGCTCTTCAACTTGTTGAAGTTTCTCTTCATATTCTTTTGTGTGGTAGGGTAAGATCAAAATAAGACCTTCATGAAATGTATAGCCTTCTTGTATTAACACGGAAAGTCGCACTAAAAACTCAGCTGGTTTTATTAACTTTTTATTGGCAGACTGACTGAATATTTTATTCCGAATCATAAGGAACCTTTTCATACAAAGCTTGCTGTACTTCAATTTTCTTATCAAATGGCGTTATAAACCTTTGACCATTACCCATAGCTTCGGTCGCTAATTGCAAATCTGCCTCTTGTAATATCTCAAAAACCGCTGCTGTTTCTCCGGACTGTTGGGTAATCAAGCGTTGAGCGGATATTGCGATAATCGTCTGTCTAAGTTCTTCCATATGAATGCCAAGATCCAGCAAACGATACAAGCAACCGACTGGATCTTTCGCATGGATGGTACTAAGAACCAAATGTCCAGTCAGTGCTGCTTCAACAGCGATCTTAGCCGTCTCTGCATCACGTATTTCACCGATCATAATAACGTCAGGCGAATGTCGTAAAATAGCTTTTAATCCCGCAGAATATGTAATACCCGAACGCTCATTCACTTGGATTTGCAGTAGATGACTATGGTTATTCTCAACAGGATCTTCTAGTGAAATGACATGACGCTTAAGTTCGGTTACACAATGCGATGTCAAAGAGTAAAGTGTAGTTGTTTTACCTGAACCAGTGGGTCCCGTGACTAGAAACAGTCCCTGTTTGCATGCAGCGGCTTCGACTAATTGTTCAGTCCAGTCAGGATTAAAGCACAACTGATTTAGCGGGACGATCTTGTCATGTTTTTGAATGCGGATGGCAACACTTTCTCTCAATTGAATAGATGGGATTGTTGAAATGCGAAAAGAGAAGTTACAGTCGAAGAATGACCGATGAAAGGAACCGCTTTGGGGACGACGCTGTTCACTAATATCTAACGAAGATAAAAATTTTAAGAATGAAATTAAACGGCCACCTAATGTGTGTGGGTACTCACCGATCTTTGAAAAGTACGAGTGCTTGCGAATGGTTACGTCATATCCTTGTGTCGTGGGAACAAAGTGAATATCCGTCGCTTCAGACTCAATCGCTTTCTCAAGCAGTTGTAAACATGTTTTTTCTATAGGGTTCTTATCAATTTCCATAGTTTTCTCCTTTCTCCATTCGACAAAAGACCACTTTTCATCTTAAAAAGAAGTATATAGGGGAATTAAATTGTTTAAAAACACACTACATTTGTGTTAATTCATTTTTGATAGTCAATATTCAGTCAAAATTTATTTCTTATCAAGAATTTGCTATCAAAAATCAATTTTCACATTATTTTAGTTCATGTTCTGTTATACTGTAACTAGCTACTGTCTAAAGCCGTACACATAAGTACACTCTTTTGTCACAATGTAAAATCGATTGGAGTTTACTTTTAGGCTGACGTTCTATTATAATGGATAAGAGCTTATTGTAATGTTGTGAAGGAGGGATTCTTAGATGGATAATATGTTTAAACTTTTAGGATTCTGGTCAGGTATTTTTGCTGTAATGTTCTATGTAGGAAATATGATTCCAGCTTCTTTACTTATGGTCGCAGGTACTATCTTCTTTATTCTACTTGGATACTTGAAGCTTTCAGAGCGTATGTATATTTACTTATTCGGAGCATACCTGATGATCTTCATGGTTGGTTTCAGTTACTATTCAATCTTCATTCACGTACCTGGTGGAGGACACTAATCCGTACATACAAAAAACAGCTTCCTCAATGGAAAGCTGTTTTTTGTTTATTTTACTTTTGATCAAAATCCGTGCAAGTAGGGATTCTGATCTTTTTCGTTTCCAGGTGTCGTTGCAGCTCCATGTCCTGGATAGATCAACATTTCATCGTCAAGTGTCAACAGTTGTTCATGGATCGCTGTAAGCAATGTTTCTGTGTCGCCCCCTGGCAAGTCCGTACGACCGATACTTCCTTGGAACAATGTATCCCCTACGATGGCGAATCCATCCTCTTCAAAGATATAGCAAACGCTTCCAGGAGAGTGTCCAGGCACGTGACGCGTCTCCATCTTAAAAGGACCTACTTCTAAATATTTTTCATCATGAAGTAGGACGTCAGCTGGATTACAAATGACATCTGGCAGTACCGGATATTTCGCTGAACCGTTTAACTCGGGATTTGCAAGCCACTTCTTTTCTGCCACATGCAAATATACAGGGATATCATATGCAGTACGAATTTTTTCCAACGCACCTATATGATCAAAGTGGGCATGTGTCAGCATAATAGCAACAGGCTTCAGTGATAACTTTCGCAATTCAGAAAGCAAAGCTTCCCCATCTTCGCCTGGATCAAAAATTAAACAACTCTTTTTTTCGTCTTCCAATATGTAACAATTCGTCTGAATTGGACCTAGTGGATGTATATGTACTCTCATTTATCTCACCTCTTTGTCTAATATTAATGAATACGGACACAAATTTCAAATATTGTTCATTATTTAATCTCGACAAAACGTTTCATTAACAGTACAATAGAGGAGGAATATCGCTTTATGGCATTCATTTTTTCAATGTTGAAAGGAGTGTCTACTCAATGAATTTATTAGTCATCATTTTTGGATTGATTGCAATCTTAGCAGTCTTTGGAACGGTCCAAGCTTTTAAAGAGCGGAATCTTTTAAGTATTGTTTTCAATGTGGTAACGGTTGTAGTTATCGGAGGATTTACGATTGCTACTGTTATATATTCAGGATACCCACCACAATTACACAAATAAGTTCCAAAAAATAAGGACACCCCTTTATCGGGGATGTCCTTATTTTTTTTTGGTTGGAGAGTGCTTCGTCAGCCACATACTTCGATCAAACTCACTTACCTTTTATAGCTAGTTTTATTCCAATGGTCCAATCTCCAACCACTTCACAGCCTCACCAGTCTCTACATCAATCCACGTATCCAAGTTGTACCCCGTTAGACACTTGTTACCTTTACAATCAAGCGAGCCGCCTTCTGATAGCGCTTGACGCTTCACTTCCTTGCCATCCTGTATTTCTACTAGAAAACTCGTCGGCATCATTTCAGTTTGATTGGTGACGGTCATCATCAGCGTATTTTCATCCATAAACACCACTTGGTCCATCATAAAAGAATCATCTTCTGCAAGCCATGTGTTCATCTCTTCTCCCACTGTATCTAGCACGGAATACCGTATGTGCTCACCGTCAAACGTTTCAATCAATACTCGACCACCCGCTGAATAAAACTGATTGACATCTTTCGCGAGCACTGTTTTCTCACCAGTTGATAGTGATTCTTTCAATAAGTCCGTCTCTTCCATATATACCAGCTCTTCGGTGCCTAACCAGCCAGGAAATGGATCAGCAAGTTCTACTGCCACCAAAGTATCGTCATTCGCATCATATCGTATAATGTCATAACTCCAATCTTCAGCGAAAGCTGTAATCAGTATTTGGGAAGCGTCGATATCATTCCATTGAATCTCAAGTTCTGAGGATTCTACTGACACTTCATTTAATGCATTCCCATCATGATCGAGTATATGTATAATCGCTTCAGTTGAGTCTTTTGCTGTTTTGACGAGTAGTTGCGGAACAGAAGAGTGAATTTTTACCTCAGAGATTATGGAAGAACTCGTAAATATAGTATGTATTTCTCCAGTCTTCAATTCAAACGATTGAAGACGATCATCTGCAGCATGATGATCCACGTACATAATTGTTGTTTCATTTAACCAACCTACAACGAATCGGATCTCGTCTTCAGTAGTAGTTAATATTTTCAAATCTTGTGCCTCTAGTGGAACTTCATTTTCTGTTGTTTGCATTTCAGTTTTAGCATCTTTGGTTTGCGTACAGCCTATGAGGAGACCTGCACACGCTATTGGTATAAGTATTTTCCTCATTTCTTGCACTTCCTTTACTATTTATACTTATAAAGGGTCTACATAAAACGCTGAAATGTAGTGAAAAATATGCAATTGTAATTTATTAATCACAATCAGCTATCGGACTCATGATACCACTTGTTCGTCCACAAAGCAGTTGAAAGCTTTAATAACTTTATAAATTGGGGGCGATGAGCGGTTGCGGGAGGCTATAGAGCGGTGAGCGCGGCTGATAGAGCGGTCGCAGCGTGTGATAGAGCACTTAGCGATGCCAATAGAGCAGTCAACGCAGTGGATAGAGCGCTTATGGAGAAAGATTGATCTGTACATATTTATTGGTGAAAATTAGCTACGTATTGAAGGCTATGAGCGGTTGTGGGGGATGATAGAGCGGTGAGCACGGCGGATAGAGCGGTCACGGGGAGGGATAGAGCACCCAGCAACGCCAATAGAGCGGTCAACGCTGCGGATAGAGCGCTTACGAAGAACGATTGATCATATCAAGCTAGCTAGAGAGCACAAGAAATGAAGGAATCATCCACTTATTACAGCAAACATGCATGATCCCCTAAAACCACAAAAAAGAGGCTGGGACATAATTAGCCAGAAGTGAGCCAAAAAAGGGTTCGATCATCGGTTTTTGATGATCGAACCCTTTTTGTATAGAAATCCTTGTATGATTTCTATACGTTT